>PKER01000215.1 GCA_002919115.1 bacterium | reverse complement strand
ACGGGCTCCTGGGACTCCAGGACCTCGCTCTGGAAGTTGGCGTCGGTTACGTCGGGGAGCTTGCCGGCCATTCGTTCTCCTGAGTCGGTTTAGTCGCTGTCCAATCCCGGTCGGTCGCGACCGTAAAGCCGCGTTCTACCTCATGCGGTGGCGGGATGCCGCCACCCCGGGGTAGCACGCCTACTATACAAAGTGAAGTAACCGCCCTCGCCGCCTCCCAAACACCCGCCACCGCAACCCCCCGCAACCCCCGCAACCGCAACGTTCAGCCCTGGTGTTCGAAAAACGCACACCACGGCTGAAAGTCCGGAGGCTCCGGCGGGACGTTCAGCCCACGTACTCGAAAAACGACGACCAGGGCTGAACGTGGGGTTGGGGCGGTTCGGCCGCGGCCGCAGCTCGCTAGCGCCGGCCGCGGCGCAGGCGCATGAGCGGGACCTTGGTCGCCGCCTCGAAGACGATCCCGGCGCTCATCTTCGACTGCCCCACGCGGCGGTCGCGGAAGACGATCGGCACCTCGGCGACGCGGAAGCCCGCGCGCAGCGCGCGGTAGGTGGTCTCCACCTGGAAGGCGTAGCCCAGCGCCGCGAGCGAGGGCAGGTCGATCGCCTCGAGCACCTCGCGGCGGTAGACCTTGAAGCCGCCGGTCAGGTCGCGGATGCCCACGCCGAGGACGAGCCGCGCGTACGCGCTGCCGCCGCGCGAGATCATGCGGCGGAGCGGCCCCCAGTCGGTGACGCCGCCGCCGGGGACGTAGCGCGAGCCGAGCACGAGGTCGGCGCCCTCCAGCGCCGCGAGCAGCCGCGGCAGGTCGGCGGGGTCGTGCGAGAAGTCCGCGTCCATCTGCGCGACCAGCCGGGCGCCCGCCGCGAGCGCACGCTGGAACCCCGCGACGTACGCGGGCCCGAGCCCGCCCTTCGCGGCGCGGTGCAGGACCTCCACGTCGTCGTGCGCCGCGGCCATGCGGTCCGCGATCTCGCCGGTGCCGTCCGGGGAGCCGTCGTCGACGATCAACACGCGGCGCGAGGCCGGCAGGTGCTCGCGCACGGCCCGGACCAAGGGCTCGATGTTGTCGGCCTCGTTGTAGGTCGGGACGACCAGCCAGACGTCGGCGGGGGCGGCCATGGGGCGGTCGATCGTAGTGCGGCGCCGCGGTGGCGTGCGATCACGGCGTGCGCCGCACAGCCGCGCGGGTAGCCTCCGGGCCATGCGCAACGCCGAGATCGCCGACGCGCTCGCGGAGCTCGGCACCCTCTACGAGCTCGACGGTGCCGACCGCTTCCGCGTGCTGGCCTACCGCGACGCCGCCAAGGCGATCCGCCAGAGCCCCGTCTCGGTCGCCGAGCTCGCCCGCGCCGGCCGCGCCACCGAGCTGCCTGGGGTCGGCAAGACGCTCCAGCAGAAGATCGTCGACCTGGTCGAGACGGGGGCGATCCCCGCGGCCGAGAAGCTCAAGGCGAAGTTCCCGCCCACCCTGGTCGAGATCACGCGCCTGCCCGGGGTCGGCGCGAAGACCGTGCGCCGCCTGTGGGACGAGCTCGGGATCGCCACCCTGGACGATCTGCGTGAGGCGGCCGAGCAGGGCCGCCTCCGGACGCTCCGCGGGCTCGGGCCCAAGTTCGAGCGCAACGTGCTGGAGGCGCTCGAGCGCATGGAGGCCGACGGCGCCGGCGAGCGCGTGCTCCTCTCCGACGTCCTGCCGATCGCCGAGCAGATCGCCGCGGCGCTGCGCGAGCACCCGGCCGCCGACCGGGTCACGGTGGCGGGCTCGGTGCGCCGGCTCGCCGAGACCTGCAAGGACATCGACATCATCGCGACGGCGAGCGAGCCCAAGCGGCTCGCCGAGGCCCTCGCCGAGCACGAGCTGATCGCGGTCGCGGGCAACCCCACCGAGTCCGGGCTGCGGGCGACCACGCACGCCGGCATCTCCGTGGACCTGCGCATCGTCGAGCCCGACGCCTACGGCAACCTGCTTCAGCACTTCACCGGCTCGGCCGCCCACAACGTCGAGCTGCGCGAGCGCGCGGTGCGCATGGGGCTGTCGGTCTCCGAGCACGGGATCACGGACACCGAGACCGGCGAGGTCGAGCGCCACGCCACCGAAGCCGAGGTCTACGAGCGCCTCGGCCTCGCCTACATCGAGCCGGAGCTGCGTGAGGGCCGCGGCGAGATCAAGGCCGCCGAGCGCGGCGAGCTGCCCGAGCTCGTCGAGCTCGGGGACGTGCGCGGCGACCTGCACGCGCACACGACGCTCTCGGACGGCAAGAACACGCTCGAGGAGATGGCGGAGGCGGCGCGGGCCCTCGGCTACGAGTACTTCGCGGTCACCGACCACTCGGCCAGCCACGGGTTCGGCAACGACGTCCAGGCCGACGCGCTGCGGCGCCGCGTCGAGGAGGTCCGCGAGCTCAACGAGCGGCTCTACGGCGACGGCAGCTTCCGCGTGCTCGCCGGCTCGGAGGTGAACATCCTCCCGGACGGGGACCTCGACTACCCGGACGACGTGCTCGACGAGCTCGACTGGGTGGTCGCGAGCGTCCACACCTCCTTCCGGATGGGCCGCGAGGAGATGACCAAGCGGATGGTCGCCGCCGTCGAAAACCCGCGCGTGCACTGCCTCGGGCACCCGAGCGGGCGCCTGCTGCTGCGGCGCGATCCCTACGACTTCGACGTCGAGGCGGTCGCCGAGGCGGCGGCGCGCGCCGGCACGATGATCGAGATCAACGGCAACCCCAACCGCCGCGACCTCTCCGAGCACAACGCGCGCCTCGCGGCGCAGGCGGGCGTCCTCATCTGCCTCAACACCGACGCCCACCAGACGGGCACGCTGGCCAACATGCGCTACGCGGTGGCGACCGCGCGGCGCGCCTGGCTCGGCCCGCAGCAGATCGCCAACACCCGGCCCTGGAGCGAGTTCCAGAAACTTCTCAAAGCTAATTAGCTAAGCTAATTAGCGATGGAAACTACCCGGGACGCGGAGCTCACGGAGCTGGCTGCGCGGCTGCGCCTCGCGATCACGCGCACGGCGCGCCGGATGCGGCAGGAGGCGGGCGAGGGCCTCTCGCCCACGCTCACCGCTGCCCTGGCGACGATCGAGCGCAACGGGCCGCTCACGCCCAGCGAGCTGGCCGAGCTCGAGCGCATCAAGCGCCCGTCGGCCACGCGCATCATCGGGCAGCTCGCGGAGGGCGGGCTCGTCACCAAGGCGCCCGACCCCACCGACGGGCGCGCCTGCCTGGTCAGCGTCAGCGCCGAGGGCAAGGCGCTGCTGCGCCGGCTGCGCAAGCGCAAGAACGCCTACATCTCCCGCCGCCTGCGGGAGCTGAGCCCGGACGACCACGCCGCCCTGGAGCGCGCCGCCGAGCTCCTCGAGCAGATGCTCGAGGGTGATGCCGCGTGACGGCGGCCCTCCGGCGTTCGCTCAGCTCGCTCTCGATCCCCAACTACCGCCGCTGGTTCATCGGCCAGCTCATCTCGGTGAGCGGCAACTGGATGCAGATCGTCGCCGAGATGTGGCTGATCCTCACGCTCACCGGCAGCGCCATCGCGGTGGGGATCACCGCCGCCCTGCAGTTCCTGCCGATGCTGCTCTTCGGGGCCTGGGGCGGGCTGCTCGTCGACCGCTTCCCCAAGCGCCGCATCCTGATGCTCACGCAGAGCCTGCTGGTGATCCCGGCGCTCGCGCTGTTCGCGGTGACGGCCGCGGACGCGGTCACCGCCGGGATGGTGTTCGCGCTCGTGCTCGTCCGCGGGCTGGTGCTCGCGATCGACTGGCCGGCGCGCCAGAGCTTCGTGATCGAGCTCGTCGGCCCCGAGCGGGTGGTGAACGCGGTGAGCCTGCAGAGCGTGCTCGTGCACTCCTCGCGGGTCTTCGGCCCGGCGCTCGCCGGCCTGCTGATCGCGACGGTGGGCCTCGCCTTCTGCTTCCTGCTGAACGCCCTCTCCTTCGTCGCGATGATCGCCATGCTGCGCTCGCTCGACGGGCGGGCGATCCAGCCGGCGCAGCTCGCCCGGCCCGAGCGCGGCGGGGTCCGCGCGGGCCTGCGCCACGTGCTGAGCCGCCCCGAGCTGGCGATCCCGATGGCGATGATGGCGCTGGTCGGGACGCTCGGCCTGAACTTCCAGGTCCTCCTCCCCCTGCTCGCCGACATCACCTTCCACGGCGACTCCTCGACCTACTCGGCGCTCGCGGTGACCATGGGCGTGGGCTCGGTGCTGGGCGCGCTCGCCACCGGGGCGCGCGGACAGGTGAACCCGCGCGTGCTCGTGCTCTCCTCGCTCGGCTTCGCGGTGTTCGCGACGCTCGCCGCGCTCGCCCCCACCCTGCCGCTCGCCGCGCTCGCGCTCGCCGGGCTCGGCGCCGCGGCGGTGACCTTCTCGGCGAGCGTGAACTCGACGCTGCAGCTGCGCGCCGACCCGTCCATGCGCGGCCGGGTGATGGCGCTCTACTCGATCGTGTTCCTGGGCTCGACGCCGATCGGCAGCCCGATCGTCGGCTGGCTCGCCGAGCACCTCGGCCCGCGCGCCGGGCTCGTGATGGGCGCGCTGGCGGCGCTGGTCGCCGCGGCCGGCGC
>PKER01000107.1 GCA_002919115.1 bacterium | reverse complement strand
GCTGCGCTGGCGCCTGCGCCGCTGGCTTTTCAGCCCCGAGGCGCCGCTCATGGCGCTCGGGTTCGCGCTCGCCCTCGGCGCCTGGTACTTGACCGTCGACGTCCTCGAGCTGCCGCGCTTCCGCGCGCTGCCGGGCCCGACGGAGGTGATCAGCGAGTGGACGAGCCGTGACCCCGCCTACGGCACGTCGATCTTCACCTCGTCCTACTACACGGACATCTGGATGAGCGTGCGGCGGGTCGCGATCGCCTTCGGCTTCGCGCTCGCGCTCGGCATCCCGCTCGGCCTCGCCATGGGGGCGTCGGCGCGCTTCCGGCACTACTCGTTCCCGGTCCTCGAGCTGCTGCGCCCGATCCCAATCCTCGCGTGGGTGCCGCTCGCGATCCTGATGTTCCAGACCGACGAGGCGCCGGTCGTCTTCCTGACTTTCCTCGCGGCTTTCTTCGCCACGACCCTGAACACACTGCTCGGGGTCCAATCGATCGACGAGAACCTGCTGCGGGCGGCGCGCTGTCTGGGCGCGCCGCCCTGGCGGGTCTTCCGCACGGTCATCGTCCCCGGCGCGCTCCCGTACATCTTCACCGGCCTGCAGGTGGCGGTCGGGGTGGCCTGGTTCTCGCTGGTGGCCGGCGAGATGATCGCGGGGCAGCACGGGCTGGGCTACCTGATCAACAGCTCGTACACCACCACGCGCTACCCGACGATCGTGATCGCGATGATCACGCTCGGGGTCATCGGCTTCCTCTCGAGCGCGGCCGTGCGCGCGGTCGGCAACCGGCTGATGGCGTACCGGACGCGAGGGGGCGGGCGATGAGCGTGGTGGCGGTGGCCCCGGAGCGCACGGCGGCTGGGGCGATCAGCATCCGCGAGGTCGGCAAGTCCTACGGCGAGGGCAAGGGGCGCGTCGTCGCGCTCGAGCGCTGCTCGTTCGAGATCGCCCCGGGCGAGTTCCGCGTGATCGTCGGCCCGTCGGGGTGCGGGAAGACGACGCTGCTGAACGCCGTCGCGGGCTTCCACCCGATCACCGAGGGCGAGATCCGGCTGGACGGCGAGCTGCTCTGCGGCCCCGGGGTGCCCCAGGCGCGCCCGGGCGCCGACCGCGTCGTCGTCTTCCAGCACTCCACGCTCTTCCCGTGGATGACGGTCCTCGACAACGTCACCTACGGGCCGGTCGTCCAGGGGCGCGTGAAGCGCGAGGAGGCCCGCGAGCGCGCCCGCGAGCTGCTCGCCGGCGCCGGGCTGGCGGGCTCCGAGGGCCTCTACCCGGGCGAGCTCTCGAGCGGCGTCGCGCGCCGGGTTGAGATCGTCCGCGCGCTGGCGTGCGAGCCGCGCGTCCTATTGCTCGACGAGCCCTTCCGCGGCATGGACTCGATCACCAAGTCGGTCATGCAGCAGGGCCTGCTGGAGCTGTACGACCGCTCGCGGGTGACGATCCTGTTCATCACCCACGACATCGAGGAGGCCGTCTTCCTCGGCTCCCGCGTATCCGTGATGAGCACGCGCCCGGGGCGCGTCCAGGCCACGATCGACGTCGACATCCCGCGGCCGCGTGAGGTGGGCGTCCTGACTTCGCCGCGCTTCCGCGAGCTGGTCGGCCAGGTGTCGGAGCTCGTCCGCGGCGAGGCCCGCCGCGCGTTCGAGGCGGGGGAGAGGGAGCTCGCATGAACGGGGCGTCCCGGCGCACGATCGTCCGCCGCGGGATCCTCGGGGTCCTCGCCTGGCTCGCCCTGTGGGAGGTCGGCTCCCAGCTCGGCGAGTGGATCGGGGTCGCGGTCCCGCTGCTCGACAAGGTCCCGCCCCCGCACACGGTCGTGGGCGACCTCGGCGAGCTGGTCGGGGAGGCGGGCTATTGGAACAGCTGGTCGCTCAGCCTGCAGCGCGTGCTCTGGGGGTTCGCGTTCGCGATCGCGATCGGCGTCCCGCTCGCGCTGCTGATCGTCACGAGCCGCACCTTCCGCGGGCTCTTCTTCCCGATCTTCGAGACCCTGCGGCCGATCCCGCCGCTCGCCTGGGTGCCGCTGGCGATCATCTTCTGGCCGACGCAGGAGCTCTCGATCACCTTCGTCACCTTCCTCGGCGCCTTCTTCCCGATCGTCCTGAACATCGTCGACGGCGCCGCCCAGATCGACCGCCGCCTCGTCCTGATCTCGCGCTCGCTGGGCCTCGGGCGGGTGGGTACGTTCGCGCGGGTGCTCCTGCCGTCGACGCTGCCCGCGATGGTCACCGGCGCAGCGGTCGGCATGGGGATCACCTGGGAGGTGGTCGTCGCGGCGGAGCTGATCTCCGGCGGCGGCAACACGAGCGGAGACGGCGGCCTCGGCTTCTTGGTCTGGAACGCCTACCAGGGCAACGACCTCCCGCGGATCGTCGTGGGCATGATCAGCCTGGGGATCGCGGGGTACCTGTCGAGCACGATGGTGCGGGCGCTGGGCGCCCGGCTGATGCCGTGGAGGCGGGCGGCATGACGGCGCCGCGCGGCGAGGTTCGCTTCGAGGGCGTGTCCGTCCGGCTCGGCGAGGGGCCGGCGGAGAAGCTCATCGTCGACGGCTGCTCGTTCGTGCTCGAGGCGGGCGCCGTGACCGCGATGATCGGGCCCTCGGGCTGCGGCAAGAGCACGATCGGCGCGGTGCTCGCCGGGTTCGAGCGGGCGAGCTCGGGGCGCGTCGTGCTCGACGGCCGCGAGGTCTCGGGGCCCTCGCCGGAGCGCCAGATCCTCTTCCAGGAGACCGCGCTCATGCCGTGGCTCACGACGCTCGAGAACGTCGTGTTCGCCCCGCACGCCCGGCGCCGCGACGCGAACCGGCGCCGGCGGGCGCAGGAGCTCCTGGAGCGCGTCGGGCTCGGGGCCTTCGCCGACCGCTACCCGAGCCAGCTCTCGGGCGGCATGCAGCGGCGGGCGGAGCTCGCCCGGGCGCTGCTCAACGACCCGGCGCTCCTCATCCTCGACGAGCCGTTCCGCGGGCTCGACGCGATGACCCGCGAGCTCATGCAGGAGTACACGGCCGAGCTCCTCGGCGAGCGCCGCCAGACGACGCTGCTCATCACCACCGACATCGACGAGGCGCTCCTGCTCGCCGACCGGGTGCTCGTCATGTCCAACCGCCCGACGCGCGTGCGCGAGCAGCTCGACGTCGACCTGCCGCGGCCGCGCACGCACGAGGCGGTGCTCGCGGACGAGCGCTGCCAGGCGCTCAAGCGCCACATGATCGAGCTGCTGACCGACGAGGTGATGCGGTCGTTCGCCGCCGGGGTGGCGGCGCCGGCCGACCACGGCCAGCGCGGCAACGGAGCCGCGCCCCTAACCACGACAACAAGGAGTCAGGAGTAGATGAGTGCAAAGCGCAGACGAACGTCCGCCGCGGCGGCGCTCGGCGCCGTGCTCGCGGCGCTCGCCTTCATGGTGGGCTGCGGCCCCTTCGAGGACGACACGGCCTCGGCGGACCTGGGGTCCGACGGCGAGCCCGTGACGCTCACCGTCGGCTACCAGCCCTACTACACGGAGGCCTGGTCCGGCCTGGCGATGCGGGACCAGGAGTTCTGGCGCAAGCACCTTCCCGAGGGATCCGAGGTCAACTTCCAGGTCGGCCTGCAGGGCTCGATCATCACGAGCCAGATGCTCGCCGGCAAGCAGCAGATCGGCTACGTCGGCGACATGCCCGCGATCGTCGCGGCCAGCAAGCGCGACACCCGCGACCTGCGGATCGTCGCGACGCTCGGCATGTCCTCCGGCGAGATGTGCGGCGTCTTCCTCGTGCGCAACGACGCGCCCGAGTTCGGCTCGCAGGAGGAGGCGCTCAAGTGGCTCGACGGCAAGAAGGTGGCCGTGCCGCAGGGCAGCTGCGCGGACCGCATCGCGCAGGGGACCTTCCAGAAGCTCGGCATCGAGCCCGGCAAGTACCTGAACCAGAGCATCGACGTGATCACGTCGAACTTCGAGAGCGGCCGCATCGACGCCGCGATCATCTGGGAGCCGACGGCGGCGCGCCTCGTCAACGAGGGCCTGGCCCGCAGGGTCGCGAGCGGCGTGCTCCCGGGTGAGCCGGACGCGGCCTTCCTGCTCATGGACAAGCAGCTGATCGACGAGCGCCCGGACGTGGCGCGGGCGTGGCTCGAGGCGGAGCTCGAGGCGCAGGCCTACCTGGCCGACCCGGCGAACACGGACGCGATCGTCTCGGCCGCCTTCGAGCAGACCGAGGGCTTCACCGAGGCCGACCTCTTCGACGCCCTCTTCGGGAAGTGGCCGCCGATCGTCGGCGGGTCGGAGGACGGCATCCGGCTGCAGCTTCCCTTCGCGATCACCCCGGAGGCCGAGGAGCTGATCGCGAACTCGGCGAGCTTCCTCCACGAGATCGACGCGATCGCCTCGGCGGAACTGCCCGAGGGGGCGGTGTACGGGCAGATCGCCCAGGAGGTGCTCGACGCCTCCGGCGGCACCGATCAGCCCGCCATCAAGGCACAGCCGAGGCGTGGCGGGTGAACGGGGGTAGTGACTGTCCGCGGGCGGCTGATGCCGCCCGCGGACAGAGCACCAACGGCAAGCTGAGCCCGGGCCCCGCCCCGCTGGGCGCCCGCCCGGCGCGGACGGGCAGCGGG
>PKER01000324.1 GCA_002919115.1 bacterium | reverse complement strand
ACCTCGCCCTCGAGCAGGCGCGAGACCGGGATGCCGGTCCACTTGGCGACGACCTCGGCGACGTCCTCCTCGTCGACCTCCTGCTTGAAGAAGCGGACCTCGCCGTCGACGCCCTGCGCCTCGGCCTCGGCGAGCGCGCGCTCGAGCTCGGGGATGTCGCCGTAGCGCAGCTTCGCCGCCCGCTCGAGGTCGGCCTCGCGCTCGGCTCGCTCGGCGGGCTCGAGCTGTCGATCCGCGAGCACTTCGCGGGCTTCCGCTCGCACTCGGCGATCCTCGCCGGCTTCTGCGCGCTCGTCGTGCTCGGCGTCCTCTACTACCTCGCGCCGCGCGGGCTCGCCCCGCTGGGGCGCTTCGGGATCGCCGCGGCCGTCTTCGCGGTCGCGTTCGCGCTGTTCGCCCGCGCCTTCCGCAAGCGCGCGGGGGTCGCCGTCAAGGTCCGCTGAGGACGGCAAAGGCCCCCGGAGAACGAGAAAGCGGGCGGCACCGGGAGCCGCCCGCCGGTCGTCTTTGCGGATTTGCGCGTGGTTCAGTTCAGGCGACGCTTCGCCTCGAGGGCGTTCGCGAGCAGTTGGCGCTGGCGCTCGGTGAGCCTTCCCAGCTCACGGTTCTCGTTGAGCGCGAGGCTTGCGAGGAACTTCCGTGCCCGCGTGCGCCCCCAGCGGCGCTGGCTGCGCAGGAGCTCGCCGACAGTCATCGTCTGCACCTCCCATGGGCACTCGCGGACGACGTCCGCCGTGTCGACGTCGCCGTTCGCCACCGACCGCTTCAGCGCAGCACGGGCAAGCCGGACCCGGTTGGCTTCCGCGAGCGCGCGCATGTGCTGCGGCATCGGGGCGTGGGCGATCGTCGAGGCAGCTTCCATCGACACTCCTCCTCTAGAGCATGGGCTTGACGTTGCAGGGATTCCTTGCGCCGGCCGCGACTCCTCGGATCGTCGCGACTCCCAGGGTCGGGGAGGGACCAGAATGCTCCTCCGGCTCCCGTCCGCTCCGTGCCCCGGGATGCGTCCGGCGTGTGCGGCAACCTATGCCAGTTCGGCCGGAGCCGTCAACGTCCGAACCGTCCGCCGGGCACCCAGACGTTCGCTAAGAGCAGGTTTTTCGGTGCCCGGATTCCCTTGTCCAAAACTGGACAAGTCGGAACTACCCAAAAGGGGTCAAGGCCGCGTCCTGTGGACCACCGCTCAGGCGTCCCGGGGCAGGTCCGGGAACTGGGCGATCGTCCGCTCGAAGATCTCGAGGGCGCGGTCGAGGTGCTCGCGCTCGTGGGTCGCCATGAGCGACGTGCGCAGGAGCGCCCCGCCGGGCGGCACCGCCGGGTGGATCGCGACGTTCGTGTAGACGCCCGCCTCGTACAGCGCCTTCCACAGCAGCACCGCCTGCCAGTCCTCGCCGACGATCACCGGCACCACGGGGGTCGTCGCCTCCGTGCCGTCGGGGAGCTTGCCGGGCTCGACCACGCGCAGGCCGAGCTCGCGGAAGCCGCGGCGCAGGTACCGGGCGTTGTCGAGCAGCCGGTCCATGAGCTCGCGGCCCTCGCTGCGGATCACGCGCAGCGCGCCGAGCGCGGCCCCGACCGCGGCGGGCACCGACGCCGCCGAGAAGATGAACGGGCGCGAGCTGACCCGCAGGTACTCGATCACGTCGCCGGGGCCGGCGATGAAGCCGCCGCACGAGGCGAGGCTCTTCGAGAAGGTGCCCATCCGCAGGTCGACCTTGTCCTCGAGCCCGAAGAGCTCCGCGCTGCCCGCGCCGCGCTCGCCGAGGACGCCGACCGCGTGCGCCTCGTCGACCATGAGCCGGGCGCCGTAGCGCTCGCAGAGCTCGACCACCTCGGGCAGGTTGCAGAGGTCGCCCTCCATCGAGAACACGCCGTCGACCACGACCAGCACGCCGCCGCCGTCCCCGGTCGCCCGGTCGAGCATCTTCTCGAGCTTCTCCATCTGGTTGTGGCGGAACGGGCGCAGCTTGGCCCCGGAGAGCTTGCAGCCGTCGAGGATCGAGGCGTGGTCGGCCGAGTCGCAGATGACCGTGTCCTTCGGGCCGAGCACGGCGCTGAGCGCGCCGACGTTCGCCTGGTGGCCGGTCGTGTAGACGACCACGTCGTCGGTCTGCATCCAGTCGGCCAGTTCGCGCTCGAGCTCGAGGTGGAGCGGGGTGGTGCCGTTCAGCAGGCGCGACCCGGTGAGCCCCGTGCCGTACGTCTCGAGCGCGTCGCGCGCTGCCTGCTTGACGCGCGGGTCGCCGGTGAGGCCCAGGTAGTTGTTCGAGCCGAGCATGATCGTCTCGCGGCCCTCCATGGTCACGACGGGACCGGCCTCGGAGGCGAGCACGCGGAAGTACGGCAGGAGGTCGGCCTGCTTCGCGGCCTCGAGCTGCTCGCGACGGTCGTGGGTGCGGACCTTCTCGAAGACGTCCGCGGCGGGGCGTGTGGTCTCGGTCATGCGAGCAAGTGTCGCAGGGAGGCGATACCGTGCGCGCGCTCATGTCTGTTGAGATCCATCCCGTTTCCGGGCGCCGCGAGCGCAACGAGTTCATCGAGCTGCAGTACCGGCTGCGCCGCAACGATCCCCAGTGGGTGCCGCCGCTCCGCTTCGAGCGTCGCGAGTTCCTCGACCCCAAGCGCAACCCGTGGTTCGACCACTCCGAGGCGCAGCTCTTCCTCGCCCGCAAGGGCGGCGAGACCGTCGGGCGCATCACCGCGCACATCGACTACCGCTGGGACGAGTTCCGGGGCGGCAACGACGGGATGTTCGGCTTCTTCGAGTCGATCGACGATCCCGAGGTCGCCAAGGCGCTCGTCGACGCGGCGAGCGACTGGCTGCGCGAGCGCGGGCGCGAGCGGATGCTCGGGCCGATGAACTTCACGCTGAACGACGAGTGCGGCCTCTTGATCGAGGGCTACGACGAGCCCTCGATGATCCTCGAGCCCTGGCACCCGCCGTACTACCGGGAGCTGCTCGAGGGCCTGGGCCTGGAGAAGGCCATGGACCTCTTGATGTGGACGCTGTGGCTGGGCGAGCTCGCCGAGGGCAACCAGTTCACGCCGATGATCCACGCGGCCGCGAAGCACGCCCAGGAGCAGGGCGTCGTCGTCCGCCACATGCGCCGGCGCGACATGGAGAACGAGGTCCGGACCTTCATGGAGATCTACAACCAGGCATGGGGCCGCAACTGGGGCTTCGTGCCGATCACCGAGGACGAGGTCCGCTTCCAGGCCAAGAACCTCAAGCCCGTGCTCGACGAGGACTGGGCGATGATCGCCGAGCGCGACGGCGAGCCGGTCGGGGCCGCGCTCACCCTGCCCGACATCAACCAGGTGCTCGCCCGCATGAAGGGCCGGATCCTGCCGTTCGGCTGGTGGTACTACCTGAACCGCAAGCGCTACATCACGCGCCTGCGCGTGTTCGCGCTCGGGGTGCTCCCCGAGCACCAGCACGCGGGCGTCGCCGCGGCCCTCTACCAGCGGCACCTCGAGGTCGCGCTGAACGGCGGCCTGCAGGGCGGCCACATGGGCTGGATCCTCGAGACGAACGAGCCGATGAACCGCGCCATGGAGGGCATGGGCGGCAAGGTCGTGCAGCGGTACCGGATCTACGAGCGCAAGCTGAACGCTTGAGCTGCCAGCTGCCAGCCACCAGCTGCCGGCTTCCAGCTGTCTGACGCGAACGGTTGTCGCAACCCCCAAGCCGAAGGGCTGCGCTGCTGGCAGCTCGTAGCTGGCAGCTGGCAGCCGGCCGGCGGCTCTGCCGCTGGCCGCAGCTTTAGACTGCTCCGCATGCAGGACGAGGTGCTCGAGGCCGAGGCCATTGAGGAGGAGAGCGAGGCGGGCGCCGCTTCGCAGGCCGTCGCCAAGCCGGCGCCTCGGGGGCTGGCCCCGCTGAGCAGCGAGGCCCGGGCCGTGGCGATCGCGGCCGCCGGCGGGATCGTCGCGGGCGCCGCCACCGTGGTCGCGGCGAAGGCCGTCGCGCGCACCTCCGGCAAGCGGAAGCGATCGATCCGCCTCGGCCGGCGCGATCGCCGCGAGATCGTCGCGAGCCGCTCCTTCCTCGTCGACGTCCACCTGCTGGGGCGCTAGGGGGCTGGCCGCCCTGGCCGCCGCCCTCGAGATCGAGGTCCGGCCGCCCTCGCCCTACCGGCTGCTCACGCGCGGCCGGCGCGACGGGGTGATGCGCCTGCACCGCGACGTGCTCACGCGCCTGCTCCACGTCGACGGGGAGCCGGTGGTGGTCCACGCCTGGCAGCGGCGCAGCGGCGAGGTCGCGCTGCGCGCGGTCTCCGAGGGCTCCGCCGAGGCGCGCGAGGGCGCTCTGGAGCGCATGCGCTTCGCGCTCGGCGTCGACGACGACCTGAGCGGCTTCTACGCGGCCTTCCGCCACGACCCGTTCCTCGGGCCCGCGATCCGCAGGCGCCCGTGGCTGCGGCCGGTGCGCAGGCCGCTCGCCTGGGAGGCGCTCGCCTGGGCGATCACCGAGCAGCTCATCGAGTCGTCGCGCGCGGCCGCGATCCAGCGCCGCCTGGTGCATGCCGGGGACACGATCTACCAGGCGGGCGAGCGCTTCGGCTGCCTGCACGTGGTGCATTCGGGCATCTTCAAAATCAT
>PKER01000327.1 GCA_002919115.1 bacterium | reverse complement strand
CCGCCGATCATCAGGCAGTACCCGCGCTCGAGCCCGAACACGCCGCCGCTCGTCCCGCAGTCGATGTAGTCCAGGCCGCGCTCGCGCAGCTCCGCGGCCCTGCGGATGTCGTCACGGTAGTTGGAGTTGCCCCCGTCGATGATCGCGTCGCCGGGCTCCAGCACGTCCGCGACGGCGCGCACGGTGGACTCGGTGACCTCGCCCGCCGGCACCATCACCCACACCGCCCGCGGAGGCGAGAGCTGCGCCGCCAGCTCCTCCAGGGAGCCCGCGCCCGCCATGCCCTCGTCCGCGAGCGCCTGCACCGCCGCGGGCTGAACGTCGTAGACCACGCAGCGGTGGCCGGCACGCGCGAGGCGGCGAGCGATGTTGGCGCCCATCCGCCCGAGGCCGACGACGCCGAGCTCCGAACGCTCGGTCATTGATCTCTCCTTCGGGTCGCTTCCGGGCATCCTAAGCGCGCGCCGCGCGCCCGGCGAGGAGGTTTCCTCCCAACGTCCCCGCCGAATCCCGGTAGGGTGCACGCAAGCTGTGACCTCCCCCAGCGCCCGAGGGGCTGACCACACCAGGCCGGCGGACGCGCTCGCGATCTTCGGCATCACCGGCGACCTCGCCCGGAAGATGACGCTGAAGGCGCTCTACCGGCTGGAGGAGAAGGGCCGCCTCGACGTGCCGGTGGTCGGCGTCGCGCGCAACGACTGGGACGACCGCGAGCTGCGCGAGCACGCCCGCGACGCGGTGCTGAGCACGGTGGACGACGTCGACGAGGGCGCCCTGCGGCGGTTCGAGGAGCGACTCACCTACGTGCGGGGCGACTACACCGAGCCCGAGACCTACGCCGCCTTGAGGCGCGTTATGGGATCGGCGCTCGCGCCCGTCTTCTACCTGGAGATCCCGCCCAGCCTGTTCGCGACGGTCGTCCGCGGCCTCGGCGAGGCCGGGCTCACCGAGGGCGCGCGCGTGGTGATCGAGAAGCCGTTCGGCCACGACCTCGCCTCAGCCCAGGCGCTGAACGCCGAGCTGCAGGAGGTGCTCGCCGAGGACCAGACCCTGCGGATCGACCACTTCCTCGGCAAGGAGCCGGTCATGGACATCACCTACCTGCGCTTCGCCAACAGCCTGCTCGAGCCGGTGTGGAACCGCCACTATGTCTCGCACGTGCAGATCACGATGGCCGAGGACTTCGGGGTCGAGGACCGCGGCCGCTTCTACGACCCGGTGGGCGCGCTGCGCGACGTCGTCCAGAACCACCTGCTGCAGGTGCTCGCCCTCGTCGCCATGGAGCCGCCCTCGGCGAACGACGGGGACTCGATCCGCGACCGGCGCCTGCAGCTCTTCAAGGCCATGCCCGCCGCCGACCCGGCGCGGTACGTGCGCGGCCAGTACGAGGGCTACCGCGAGATCGACGGCGTCGCCCCGGACTCGCAGACCGAGACCTTCGCCGCGCTCCAGCTCGAGATCGACAACTGGCGCTGGGCCGGCGTGCCGTTCTTCATCCGCGCGGGCAAGCGCCTGCCGGTGAACGCGACCGAGGTGAACGTCGTCATGAAGCGCCCGCCCCGCCTGGGCGTCGGCCCCGGCCACCGGCCCGATCCCAACCAGATCGTCATCCGGATCGAGCCCAGCCCCGGGGCGCGCATCCGGTTCATGGCGAAGCGTGCCGGGGACGACGCCTTCGAGCCCGCGGACCTCGAGGTCCTCTTCGACCGCGGCGGCCGCTCGCTACCCGAGGCCTACGAGCGGCTGCTGGGCGACGCGCTCGCGGGCCGCACCGAGCTCTTCACCCGCGAGGCCACGGTCGAGCAGACTTGGCGGATCGTGGAACCCCTGATCGCCGCACCGCCGCCGGCACATCCGTACCCTCCTGGGACCTGGGGACCCGCCGAGGCGGACGCGATCGTCGCCGGGGTCTGCGAGTGGTACGAACCATGGACGGCTTGATCACCAGGGCATGAACGACGAGACACTCGCGTTCGCGCTGATCGTCGCGAGCGCGACCGCATCTCAGCTCATCGCCGCGCGCCTCGCCCTGCCGGCGATCGTGCCCCTGCTCCTCGCCGGCGTATTCCTCGGGGAGTCCGTGACCGGGGTGATCGTCCCGACCGACCTGCTCGGGGACCTGCGCGAGCCGTTCGTGAACCTCGCGGTCTCCGTGATCCTCTTCGACGGTGCGCTCTCGCTGCGCCGCAGCGACCTCGCCGGCCGCGGGACGGGGCCGCTTGTCGGCCGCCTCGTCACGATCGGCGTGCTCATCACCTGGGTGCTCGCCACCCTCGGCGCCTGGCTCATCCTCGGCATCGACTGGCGCATCGCGCTGATCCTCGGCGCGGTGCTCACGCTGTCGGGGCCGACCGTCGTCCTCCCCCTGATCGACTTCGTGCGGCCCAACCGCGAGCTGGCGACGGTGCTGCGCTGGGAGGGCATCCTGATCGACCCCGTCGGCGCGATCCTCGCCGTCCTCACCTTCCACGCCGTCGCCTCCGGCGGCGGCGACCTCGAGCCGGGGACGTTCCTCGGCACGGTCGCCGTCGGCGCCGCGATCGGCGTCGCCGCGGCGTTCGTGCTGCGGCCGATCGTCAACAGCCCGCGCTTCACCTACGCGCTCAAGTCGGTCGCGACGCTCGGCGTCGTGCTCACGGCGAGCGCGGTCGCGAGCATCATCTTCGACGACGCGGGCCTCGTCGCCGCGGTCGCGCTGGGAGCCGCGATCGCCAACAGCGCCGAACGGGTGGCGCACGAGACCGAGATCTTCACCGAGACGCTGGTCGCACTGTTGATCGGCGCGCTCTTCATCGTGCTCGCGGCGGACGTTGAGATCAGCGACGTCACCGCGCTCGGCATCGAGGGCCTGCTGTTCGCCGCCGTCCTGATCCTGCTGGTCCGCCCGGTCTCGAGCGCGATCTGCGCGCTCGGCTCCCAGTTCAGCGGGCGGGAGCGGATGTTCCTGGCCTGGATGATGCCGCGCGGCATAGTCGCGGCGGCGACGGTGGCCGCCTTCCAGCTCGAGCTCCAGGACGCGGGCGTCCCGGACGCCGAGGTGCTCACCCCCGTCACCTTCCTCGTGATCGCGGTGACGGTCGCCGTCTACGGCCTCACCGCGCGGCCGGTCGCCCAGCGCCTCGGCGTCACGGAGCGGGACGAGGCCACGCCGGCCGCTACGGCCGGAAGATGACCTTCACGGCGCCGTCGCGCTTCTCCTGGAACGCCGCGTAGGCCTCGGGCGCCTCGCTCAGCGGGACCCGATGCGTCGCGAAGCCGTCGACGCCCAGCGGGTCCTCGTCGGTGAGCAGCGGCAGGATCTCGTCGACCCAGCGCCACACGTTCGCCTGCCCCATGCGGAGCTGGACCTGCTTGTCGAAGAGGACGAGCATCGGCAGCGGGTCGGCCATCCCGCCGTAGACCCCGCTGATCGAGATCGTCCCGCCGCGGCGCACGAGCTCGACCGCCAGGTGCAGCGCGTGCAGGCGGTCGACGCCGGCCTTGCGCATCAGCCGCTCCGCGACCGCGTCGGGCAGATAGCCGACGAAGTCCTGGGTCAGCTTCGCGACCGGGGCGCCGTGCGCCTCCATCCCGACCGCGTCGATCACCGAGTCTGGCCCGCGCCCGCCGGTGAGCTCACGCACCGCGTCCGCCAGGTCGCCGTTCTCGAACTCGCGGAGGTCGAGCGCCTCCACCCCGCGCTCCCGCGCGCGCTCCAGGCGCGCGTCGACGAGGTCGATGCCGATCACGCGGTGGCCCCGGTGCAGGGCGATGCGCGAGGCCATGTCGCCGATCGGCCCGAGCCCGAGCACGGCGACGGTGCCGCCGGCCGGCGGGTCGGCGTACGCGACCGCCTGCCAGGCGGTCGGCAGGACGTCGGAGAGGTAGACGAAGCGGTCGTCGGGCGGCCCCTCCGGCACCTTGATCGGGAGCGTGTTGCCGAACGGCACGCGCAAGAGCTCCGCCTGAGCCCCCGGGACCTGGCCGTAGAGCCGCGTGTAGCCGAAGAGCGACGCCCCGCTCCCGTACTCGCGGACCTGCGTGGTCTCGCACTGCGACTGCAGGCCCTGGTCGCACATGAAGCAGGTGCCGCAGGAGACGTTGAACGGGATCACGACCCGGTCGCCTGGCGCGACCGCCGTGACCTCCGGCCCCACCTCCTCGACGATGCCCATCGGCTCGTGGCCGAGGATGTCGCCCTCGTCGAGGAAGGGGCCGAGCACCTCGTAGAGGTGCAGGTCCGAGCCGCACAGCCCCGCCGAGGTCACCTGCACGATCACGTCGGTCGGGTCCTGGATGCGCGGGTCGGGGACCTCCTCGACACGCACGTCGCGCTTCCCATGCCAGGTGACGGCCTTCATGCGGCTCCTTTCGCTGCGGCTGCGGGGCTGACCCGAAGGCCGCTACCCGAGCCCGGGGGCGCGTAACGGCGCGGCGCGAGCGCGCCGCCGCTCAGAACTGCGGGTGCTCGGTGTAGGTGCCGAACACGCCCTGCAGGGCGGCGACGATCTCGCCCTCGGTGGCGCGGGCGCGGGCGCAGTCGAGCAGGTACGGCATCAGGTTCTCCGTGCCGCGGGCGGCGTCGGTGAGCGCGGCGAGCGAGCGCTCGACGGCGGCGGCGTCG
>PKER01000101.1 GCA_002919115.1 bacterium | reverse complement strand
CGGTCGCGGCCAGGATCTCGGCGAGGTGCACGGCCCGCACCCCGGTCTGCAGGCGGGCGAGCCCGCCGCCGATGTGCAGAAGGCACGAGTTGTCGAGCGCGGTCACGACCTCGGCGCCGGAGTCGAGCACGCGGCGCAGCTTGTCGGCGAGCATCGCCGCCGAGGTGTCGGCGTTCTTGACGGCGAAGGTGCCGCCGAACCCGCAGCACTCGTTCGCCGCCTCGAGCTCCACGAGCTCGAGGCCGCGCACCGACTCCAGCAGCCGGCGCGGGGCCTCGCCGACCCGCAGCAGGCGCAGCGAGTGGCAGGTGGGGTGGTAGGCGACGCGGTGCGGGTAGTAGGCGCCGACGTCGGTCGTGCCCATCACGTCGACGAGGAAGCGCGAGAACTCGTGCACGCGGGGCGCGACCTCGTCGACTGCGCGCTCAAGCCCCGGGTCGCCCGCGAGCTCCGCGAGCCGCCGGTACTGGTCGTGGACCATCGCCGCGCACGAGCCCGAGGGGGTGACGATCGCCTCGGCGTCGCCGAAGACGTCCACGAAGCGGCGGACGAGCGGCACCGCCTCGAGCTGGTAGCCCGAGTTCGCGTGCATCTGCCCGCAGCAGGTCTGGCCGGCCGGGAACTCGACCTCGAGGCCGAGGCGCTCCAGGACCGTGACGACAGCGCGCCCGGTCTCGGGAAACAGCGTGTCGTTGAAGCACGCGATGAACAGAGCGACCTTTCGCGGCTTGCTCACGGGCCGCAAATGAATCACATCTGGCGCTCAGCGCAAAAAGAAGGGCGGGGAGGCGGCACCGCCGCCTCCCCGCCTGCAGGCTCGGATGGCCGCTCCGGGCTCAGGCGAGCGCCGGCGCCTCCGGCAGGCGCTCGAGCGCCGCCTTCATCTCCTCCTCGGAGAACTCGAGGTCGGTGAGCTCGCCGCGGAGGTAGGCGTCGTAGGCGGCCATGTCGAAGTGGCCGTGGCCGGAGAGGTTGAACAGGATCACCCGCTCCTCGCCGGCCTCCTTCGCCGCCAGCGCCTCGTCGATCGCGACGCGGATCGCGTGCGAGGGCTCGGGGCCGGGGATGATCCCCTCGGCGCGCGCGAACTGCACGGCCGCCTCGAAGGCCTTGGTCTGGTGCACGGCCGTGGCCTCGACGACGCCCTCCTTGACGAGCGCGCAGAGGCTCGGCGCGTCGCCGTGGTAGCGCAGGCCGCCGGCGTGCACGGGCGGGGGCACGAAGTCGTGGCCCAGCGTGTACATCGGCATCAGCGGCGTCATCCCGACCGTGTCGCCGAAGTCGTAGGCGTACACGCCGCGGGTGAGCGTCGGGCAGGCCGCCGGCTCCGCCGCGATGAAGCGCGTGGACTTGCCCTCGCGCAGCTTGTGGCGGATGAACGGGTAGGCGATGCCCGCGAAGTTCGACCCGCCGCCGACGCAGCCGATCACCACGTCCGGGTACTCGCCCGCCAGCTCGAGCTGGCGGATCGCCTCGGCGCCGATCACGGTCTGGTGCAGGCACACGTGGCCCAGCACCGAGCCGAGCGAGTAGTGCGTGTCGTCGGCGGCGAGGGCGAGCTCGACCGCCTCGGAGATCGCGATGCCCAGCGACCCGGACTCGTGCGAGGCCTGCGACCGGCCGGCCTCGGTGAGGTTCGAGGGGCTGCGGTGCACGGTCGCGCCCCAGGTCTCCATCATCGCCCGCCGGTAGGGCTTCTGGTCGTAGGAGACGCCGACCATGAACACCTCGCACTCGAGCCCGAACATCTGGCAGGCGAGCGCGAGCGAGGAGCCCCACTGCCCGGCGCCGGTCTCGGTCGTGAGCTTGCGGATGCCCTCGGCCTTGTTGTAGTAGGCCTGCGCGACCGCGGTGTTGGGCTTGTGGGAGCCCGCGGGCGAGACGCCCTCGTACTTGTAGTAGATGTGCGCGGGCGTATCGAGGGCCTTCTCGAGCCGGCGCGCCCTGAAGAGCGGGGTCGGCCGCCAGAGCGCGTAGATCTCGCGGACCTCCTCCGGGATCTCGATCTCCGGCTCCGCCGACATCTCCTGCTCGATCAGCGCCATCGGGAAGAGCGGCGCCAGATCGTCGGGCGTGAGCGGCTCCTTCGTGCCCGGGTGCAGGGGCGGGTGGGGAGGGGGACCGAGGTCAGCCCCCAGGTTGACCCAAGCCGTCGGGATCTCGGACTCGGGAAGCTCGAACTTCGTCCGCTCGCTCACGCAATGCACCTCCTGCCTCGGATTGAAGAGGCGCGATTCTATGCCTGATTCGCGCCCCCGCGAGCGGGCGGATACGATCGCGCGCATGAGCGAGCAGCGGACCTGGACCGTTTACCTGGCCGGTGAGATCCACTCGGACTGGCGCGACCGCATCGCCGCGGGCGTGCGGGAGGCGGGCCTGCCCGTCGAGCTCGTCGCGCCGGTCACCGACCACGCGGCCTCCGACGACGTGGGCGTCGACATCCTCGGCGCCGAGCCCGACAAGTTCTGGCACGACCACAAGGGCGCCGGCATCAACGCGATCCGCACGCAGACCCTCCTGCGCCGTGCCGACGTGGTCGTCGTGCGCTTCGGCGACAAGTACCGGCAGTGGAACGCCGCGTTCGACGCGGGCTACGCCGCGGCGCTCGGCAAGCCGATCATCACCCTGCACCCGCCCGAGCACGACCACGCGCTCAAGGAGGTCAACCGCGCCGCGCTCGCGACCGCGCGCGAGCCGGAGCAGGTCGTCGAGATCCTGCGCTACGTGATCGCCAAGGACTGACGGGCTAGCGGCCGGACTGCTCCGGGGCCGCGTGCGCGCGGGCGCGGCGGCCGTCGATGAAGGCGTCCATGCGAGCGAGCTTGCCGTCGCGCAGGCGCCAGACGTGGTGGACGACGACCTCCACCGGGCTTCCGGTCTTGTGGCTGTGGCCCGTGCCGCGCACGCGGGCGATCACGGTCTCGTCGTCGAGCGCCTCGCCGCCCAGGATCTCCCAGGCGAAGTCGTCCCAGTCGCTCACGAACTCGCGCATGTAGGCCGCGAACTCGGCCCGGCCGTTGCAGAGCTTGCGGCCCGGAACCTCGGCCGCTTCGTTCCAGACGAAATCGTCCGCGACCATCGCCTCAAGGCGGTCGAAGTCGCGGCGGTTGAACGCTTCATAGCCCCCAGCGAGCAACCCCAAAACGCCGCTGTCCACGAGAGGGCAGTATCACGACCGGGGCGCGCGGGCACAAACGACAACCGTCGCCGCGCGCTCGCTAGCCTTCTGAGCCGTCACCTCGGAGGGGTGGCAGAGTGGTTGAATGCGGCGGTCTCGAAAACCGTTAGTCGTCCTCAAGGGCGGCTCGAGGGTTCGAATCCCTCCCCCTCCGCTCTCTTGGTCGCCGGTGGCCAGTAGCCGGTCGCCGGTCAGGCGGCCCGACACGCCCGGCGAGGGCGGCCGCGCGTGGCCTCCGTAGCGGGCTTGCGGACCTGCGGCTTCCCGCAATCGCGTTTTGTATAAGGGGTCCTGCCGTGCCCAGGAACGAGCCGGGACAGGGCATAGTCCCCGGGCTGGCCGTGTGGCGCGCCGCGGGGAGAGCGGGACGAAGAGGGTGAGGAAGGCGGGTGAGCCTCGCCGTTTGCGCGAGCGCGATCCTGGCGCTGGGCGCGCTCGCCGGCGGATCGTCTGCCGGCGTGCACGCGCCCGATCACGAGGAGCACGGGCTCGGCTCCCGGTTCGTCGACGTCCGCTTTCGCGAGAGCGCGGAGGTGCGCGGGGCGGGGGCCCGCTTGCGCGCCGCGGGGTCGGCCGAGCGCCGGGTTCGCGCGCTGCTCGACGCGGTCGGCGCGAGGGACGCCCGGCCGCTCGTCCCCGGTGCGTCCCAGGAGAAGCTCGAGCGCATCGCGGAGCGCGTGGAGCGGCGCACGGGCGCGGACACGCCCGACCTCTCGGCCTGGTACCGGCTCGAGCTGCCCCGCGGAACGGACGTCGAGGCGGCGCTCGAGGTGCTCGAAAGCTCGCCGCTCGTGGAGGTCGCCGAGCCCGTTCCCGGCGAGCCCCCGCCGCCTCCGGCGACGCCGGACTTCTCCGAGCTCCAGACGTACCTGGATCCCGCGCCGGTCGGCGTCGGCTCGGAGCTCGCGTTCGGCGACCCGCGCACGCGGGGAGCGGGCGTCCGCGTGGTGGACGTCGAGTACTCCTGGACGGAGGACCACGAGGACCTGCAGCTTCCTCCGGACGCCGATCTCGGCGGTGATGAGTTCGAGGAGCACACGATGTGGGAGCACCACGGGACCGCGGTGTTCGGGATCTTGGCCGCCCGGCACAACGGGTTCGGCGTCAACGGCGGCATCCCGGGCGCCGACGTGCGGGCGATCTCGCCGATGGAGCGGACCGCCGACGGCACGACTTACAACGTCGCGGGCGCCCTGGGCTACCTGCTCGCCAACGGGCTCGTCGAGCCGGGCGACGTGGTCCTGATCGAGCAGCAGGCGCGCGGCCCCACCGGGGACGGCGATTACGTGCCGATCGAGTGGGGGCAGGCCGTGTTCGACGCGATCAAGGCACTGAGCGACGCGGGGGTCGTCGTGGTGGAGCCCGGCGGGAACGGCGGCCAGGACCTGGACGACCCGGCGTTCGAGGGTCGCTTCGACCGCTCGGTTCGCGACTCCGACGCGATCATGGTCGGGGCGGGGGGG
>PKER01000391.1 GCA_002919115.1 bacterium | reverse complement strand
CCCCCCCCCCCTCCGGGTCCCGCCCCCCCGCCCCGCGCCAGCGCGGCTACCCCTTCGAGGCGGGCCGCTCGCGCACGGCGCGGGCGCGGGTCGTGGGCTGAAGGGGGCCTCGATCCCGTCCAGTCAACCCCCGCCGAGCGTGCGGAAACGTTGCGAACAGCAGCGAGAATCGCACGCTCGGCGGGACGCGGAAAGCCGATCGAGGCCCCGCGCTGGGCTCAGAGGCCGCCCGGGGTGGGCCCCTAGCGCCCCTGCCCGCGCTTCAGCTCGATGTCCGCGAGCTGCTCCTCGATCCAGACGCGCGGGTTGCGCTTGCGGACGATCTCGCGCAGGCGCTCGGCGCGCAGGCGGCGCTCCTCGGGGTCCATCGTCAGCGCCCGGTGGATCGCGTCGGCCTGCTCCTGGATGTCGAAGGGGTTCACGGTGAGCGCGCAGTCGCCCAGCTCCTCGTGCGCGCCCGTGTTCTCCGAGAGCATCACCACGCCGTCGCGTGTCGAAACCGCGGGCGCCTCCTTGGCGACCAGGTTCATGCCGTCGAAGAGCGCGTTGACCATGAGCAGGTCGAAGTGCTTGTAGCGGGCGACCGCCTCGTGGAAGTTCTCGTAGATCCGCAGGTCGATCGGCATCCAGTCGGTCGTGCCGTGGCGGTGGTTGACGACCGCGACCAGCGCCTCGATCCGCTCCAGGTACTCCTGGTACTCGGCCACGTCCTGCCGCGACGGCTGCAGGTGCGCGATGAACGTGACCCGCTCGCGGAACTCCGGGTGCTGCTGGAGGAAGACGTCGAACGCGGTGAAGCCGCGCAGCACGTTCTTGGACAGGTCCGCGCGGTCGACGCGGATGATCAGGTAGTCGCGGCGGCGGCGCAGCAGCTCACGCTCGTACTGCGCGACCTCCTCCGAGGCCGCCGCGCGCTCGAGGCGCTCGGCGTCGATCGCGAGCGGGTAGGCGCGCACCCACGTCTCGCGCCCCTCGTGCAGGACCGCGCCGCGCTCGTAGTCGACTTCGAGCTCCATGAGCTCGTTGCAGCAGTGCAGGAAGTTGCGGCAGTAGGCGGTGGTGTGGAAGCCGATGATGTCGTTGGCGAGCAGCCCCCGGTAGATCTGCTCGCGGATGCGCGCGGGCAGGATCCGCCAGGAGTCAGGCTGCGACCACGGGATGTGGACGAAGTGCTGGAGGAACGCGTCGGGCCGCTCCTGCCGGATCAGGGCCGGGCAGGTGTAGAGGTGGTAGTCGTGGAGCATCACCAGCGGCTCCTCCTCCCCGGCGATCGTGCGCAGCACCGCCTCCGCGATGTCGGCGTTCACCACCTGGTAGCCCTCGTCCCAGGCCTGGATCTCCTCACGCCGGATGTCGGGCGCGTTCGAGAGGTCCCACAGGTAGTGCTGGATGAACCACAGGATTGGGTTCGCGATGACGTTGTAGAAGCGGTCGTAGGCCCAGGGGTCCGATTCGACGAGCAGGACCTCGTAGGAGACGCCGTCGAGCTCCACGGTCACCGGCCCGTTCGCCTCGCGGGCGACCACCGCGTCCTCCTCGGTCATCGCCGAGGCGATCCAGAGCGCCTGGCGCTGGCGCACGAGCCCTGAGAGCGCCGTGACGAGGCCGCCTCCGCCCCTGCGGACGGTGCGCTCCCCCGACTCGCTCAGCTCGAACTGAGCAGGTCCCCTGTTCGAGACGATGATCAGGCGCTGCTCGGACAAGGCGGCCCTCAGACTATCCGCCGAGCCGCCCCGCCCGCACTCGCATCAGACCCCCAGGTCGTCGAAGATCCGCAGCCAGTCGCGCAGCAGGCGCGGGCTCAGGAAGTTCTTGCGCGCGTGCTCCTTGCCCCGCTTGCCGAGCCGCTTGGCGAGCTCGGGGTCGCGCAGGAGCTGCAGGGTGCGCTCCGCCGCCTCCTCGACCGAGGAGACGAGGAAGCCGGACTCGCCGTCGATGATCTGCAGCGGGATCCCGCCGACGTCGCCGCCGATAGTCGGGCGCCCCTTCCAGAGCGCCTCCGTCACGGTCAGGCCGAAGCCCTCGCGGATCGACTTCTGCATGCACACGTCGGCCTGCGACTGGAAGGCGTTGACCTCGATCGCGCCGACGTTGTTCAGGTTGTTGAGGACCTTGATGTCGGGGTCGCCGTCGGCGTGCGCCAGCGTCTGCTGGAGGAACTCCCACCCCTCCGGGTCGTCGGTCGCCATCGAGCCCACGAGCGCGAGCTGGACCTCGGGGATCTCCTCGCGGACGAGGCGGTAGGCGTCGATCACGCCGATCGGGTCCTTCCAGGGGTCGAAGCGCGACACCTGGCAGATCAGCGGCCGCTCGGGGTCGATGCCGAACTGCTCGCAGACGAACGCGGCGTCCTCGGGCGAGAGCGCCATGTTCTTGGGCGAGAGCGGGTCGATCGCCGGCGGCACGATGCGCACGCCCTCGGAGATCCCCTCCGGCACGTACTGCTCCATGTGCCAGACGCTCGCCTCGTAGCGGCTGATCAGCGGCATCATCCGCTCGAGCGTCTCGGGGTTCGGCGAGGACAGGTCGATGTGGCAGCGCCACACCCAGTGCCGCGACTTCTCGGGCGCGTTCGCGTACAGCCCCGCCGGCTGCGGGTCGTGGACGATGATCACGTCCCAGCCGTCGGCGAGGCCCTGCGCGTTCATCGCGTTGTAGGCCTCGAACACCTCCCACTGCTGGTCGGAGATCGCCTGCGGATCCCCCTGCAGCGAGTTGTGCATGAGCTTGGTGACGTTGAAGAAGTCCTCGCGGCCGAGGATCACGTGCCAGTGGGCGTCGAGCCCGATGTCGCGCATCAGCGGGACGATCGTGTAGAGGATCTCCGACACGCCCCCGCCGAACGCGGTCGCGCTCACGTGCAGGACGCGCTTGCCCTCGAGCCCCTCGGCTAGCTCGCGGATCTCAGCGATGAGGTCCTTGCCGGCGATGTGGGTGTAGTCAGCGAGCGAGCGCTGACCGAGCGCGACTTCCTGAAGCACGAGGCGGAAAGTTAGTGGGTGAACGCGGGGCCTGCGTAGCAGGCCTCTTCCCGTGCCTACGCGGCGTACTCGCCGCGCTCCACGGCGCGCGCCAGCCGCTCGATCCCCGCGTCGATCTCGCGGATCACCTGGGCATGCAGCTCGGCGTTCGCGACGGCCACGCACGACATCTGGAACTCCACCCCGGAGCCCAGCAGCGGGCGGTCGTCGAGCGGGCGCCCGTAGGCGTCGGTGATCACCGCGCCGGCCCGCTCGCAGATCAGCTTCGCCGCGGCCAGGTCGTAGGGCGAGTTGTTGAGCACGGTGCCGTTGCCGAGCCGCTCGAACAGTGCGCGCATGCCGGGCACGTCGGCGACGACCCGCGGCCCCGGCTCGATGTAGGCGTCCATCTGCCCGGTGACGACCCGGGTGATGTCGAAGGTCGCCGAGCCCAGGTCGAACGTGCCGCCGCCGACCGAGGAGGCGTCGATGATGTCGCCGACCACCTCGGCGATGACCCGGACCGGGCGGCCCCGCAGCCCGTACGTCCAGAACATGCGGGAGAGGTCGGTGTTGCGCGAGAGCAGCGGCTCGGGCTCGAGGTGCCCGTCGCGCGACGCCAGGAACAGCGCCCCCGACTTGATCTCGACGACGCAGCCCACCTCGACGTCGCCCATCGTGGGCTCGCCGTCGAGGCGCGCGGCGGCCACCGACACGCACGCCGACTCGAGGCCGGCCATCGCGGGCCGCGTGCCGTCGATCGGGTCGACGATCAGCACCCACTCCGGCTCGCCGGCCGGGACCACGAGCCCGCGGTCCTCGGAGTAGAAGGCGACGCCCGGCGCCTCGCGGGCCAGGTGCTCCTCGAGGAACGACTCGGCGATCTCGTCGATCGCGAAGGTCACGTCGCCGCCCGCGCCGGCGCGGGTGTGCTCGCGGCCGGCGTGGCTGCCCAGCTCGGGCAGCACGCGCTCGCGGAGCGCGAGGGCAAGCTCGCGCGCAAGCGCCACGGGGTCGACGGAGCGAGCCACGACTCAGTCCGGCCTCTCGCCCAGCTCGACCTCGATCTCGCGGCGCTTGCCGTCGCGCAGGATCTCGAGCCTCACCTTCTCGCCCGGGTCGAGGCGGGCGATGATCCGCGAGAGCTCGGACTCGCCGACGATCCGCCGGCCGTTGATCGCGAGGATCACGTCGCCGCCCGGCACGACCGGGACGCCCTGGAAGCGGATCTGGTCCTCGGGGTCGGAGTCGCAGCAGATGCCAGCCTCGGCCGCCGGCCCGTCCGGGATCACGTCGACGACCAGCGCGCCCGCGTCGACATCGAGGCCGAGCCGCTCGGCGAGCTGCGGCCACAGGGCCGTCGACTGCACCCCCAGGTACGCGTAGTCGGGGTCCCCGTCCTCGCGCAGCTGCTCCACGGAGCGCGCCACGAGGTCGATCGGCACGGCGAAGCCCACGCCCTGGTTGCCGCCCGAGGTCGTGTCGATCTGCTGGTTCACGCCGATCACCCGGCCCTCGGCGTCGAGCAGCGGGCCGCCCGAGTTGCCGGGGTTGATCGAGGCGTCGGTCTGGATCGCGCCGTCGATCGAGAACTCGGTGAGCGAGTTGATCGAGCGGTCCGTCGCCGAGACCACGCCGACCGAGAGCGACTGGCGCTCGCCGAACGGGCTGCCGATCGCCGCCACCGG
>PKER01000333.1 GCA_002919115.1 bacterium | reverse complement strand
GCAGCGTCGCGCCGGCGAGCGAGACGGTCCGGTTGCCGCGGTTGCGGATGCGGACGAGCTCACGCGCAGCCTTCCCCCGGCCGGAGACGCGCACGATCGTCACGCTCGCGAGCGCCGAGCTCGCCCGCCGCCCGTCCGGCACCTGGCCGCTGCAGCGGCCCGCGCGCCAGCGCGCGATCTCGCGGTCGATCGCGGCCGGGAATTCCGTGTACTGGTCCTGGGGCACGAACGCCGAGACGAAGCGCGCGTTCTCGAGCTGCTGCTCGGACCAGCGGCAGGGCGTGATGACGCCGTCCGCCGTCCAGTCGGCGCGGATGCCCTGGTAGTCCTGGGCCGGGTCGGCCGCGGCGGGCGCGGCGAGCGCGCCGCAGGCCATCACGGTGACGATGCCGGCGAGGATCGCCCTGCCCATGATGTGGCCCACTCTACCGGCGGACGGCCCCCGCGCGCCCAGCCCGCTCAGAGGCGGACGGGGATCCCGGCCGCGCGCAGGTGCTCCTTCGCCTCGCGGACGGTGTGGCGGCCGTAGTGGAAGATCGACGCGCAGAGCACGGCGTCGGCGTGCCCCTCCAGGACGGCATCGTTGAGGTGGTCGAGCTCGCCCGCGCCGCCCGAGGCGATCACGGGCACGGGGACGGCGTCGGCGACCGCGCGCGTGAGCTCGAGCTCATACCCCTCGGTCGTGCCGTCGCGGTCCATGCTGGTGAGCAGGATCTCCCCCGCGCCGCGCTCGGTCGCCTCGCGCGCCCAGGCCACGGCCTCGCGCCCGGGGACGCGCCGCCTGCCGCCCGCCACGTAGACGCCCCAGCCGTCCTCCTCGCGCTTGGCGTCGATCGCGACCACGACGCACTGCGAACCGAAGACGTCGGCGAGCTCTGAGATCAGCTCGGGCCGCTCGAGCGCCGAGGAGTTCACCGAGACCTTGTCCGCGCCGGCGTCGAGCACGGCCTGCGCGTCGGCGACCGAGCGGATCCCGCCGCCGATCGTGAACGGGATGAAGACGTTGTCGGCGGTCCGCCGCGCGAGCTCGACGATCGTGTCGCGCTTCTCGTGCGAGGCCGTGATGTCGAGGAAGATGAGCTCGTCCGCGCCCTCCTGGTCGTAGCGCTCGGCGAGCTCGACGGGGTCGCCGGCGTCGCGGATGTCGACGAAGTTGGTGCCCTTGACGACGCGGCCGCGGTCGACGTCGAGGCAGGGGATGACGCGCTTGAGGGCCACGGTCAGACGCGCTTGGTCGGGTTGCGGACGGCGCCGAACGCGGCGCGCCCGAAGGCGCCGGGCTCGAGCTTGCGGACGAGCCGCAGGAGCTCGGCGCGCTGGTCGGCGGTCAGGTTGCGAATCGGCCGCCCCTTCGAGTCGCGCACGAGCCGCGCGAGCGTGGCGCGCTCGTCGGGGGTGAGCAGGCTGAGATGCCGGCGCGCGACCAGGGCGATCTGGGCGATCGCCAGGATGCGGAACCAGGGGAGCCGTTTGAGCATTGGATCTCGGAGGCTAGCGGCGTTGGTCGCCGGTCGCCGGTCGTCGGTCGCCCGTTGCCGGTCGCCCGGGGGCGCAGGCGTTGGGGGATGGCGGGCAAGGGGTCGTTTTCGCGGCCCGGGCCTCGCCAGGGGCGTTGGAGTTGCGTAACCGGCGACCGACGACCGGCAGCCGGCGACTACCCGAGCGCCGCCTTCGCCTCCGCCACCGTGAAGCGTCCCTCGTACAGCGCGCGCCCCACGATCACGCCCCCGACCGCCGGCGGCGCCTTGGCGGCGAGCTGCTCGAGGTGCTCCAGCGAGCCCACGCCGCCGGAGTAGATCAGCTCCGCGTCGAGGTCGCGGGCGACCGCCTCGAGCTGGTCGAGCGGCGGGCCGGTCATCGTGCCGTCCACCTCGATCGGCGTGAACACCATGCGGCGCACGCCGCGGCGCGCGAGCGAGGCGAGCAGCTCGGCCGCGGGCTCGTCGCTGGTCTCCGTCCAGCCCTCGATCGCGGCCCGGCCCGCGCGCGCGTCGACGCCCACGACGATCCGCTCCCCGTGGCGCTCGAGCATCTCGTCGAGGAACTCGGGGTCGCGCAGCGCCGCGGTGCCGATCACCACGCGCTCGGCCCCGGCCGCCAGCGCGGCCTCGACCGAGTACGCGTCGCGCAGCCCGCCGCCGGTCTGCACCGGGACGTCCACGGCGCGCGCGATCCGCTCGATGTGGTGGCGGTTGGCGGCCGTGCCGGCGCGCGCCCCGTCGAGGTCGACGACGTGCAGCCACTCGGCCCCCTCCTCCACCCAGCGCAGCGCGGCGTCCACCGGGTCGGCGTCGTACACGGTCTCCTGCGCGTAGTCACCGCGCAGGAGGCGCACCGCCTGGCCGCCGCGGATGTCGATCGCCGGGTAGAGGATCACGCCGGGACCGAGGCGCAGATCGAGGCGAAGTTGCGAAGCAGCCGCAGGCCGGCGCGGCTGGACTTCTCCGGGTGGAACTGCACGCCGAACACGTTGCCGCGCTCGACGGCGCACACGAACTCCCGCCCGTAGGTGGCGACGCCGAGGACGTCACCGTCATCGGCGGCCCGCGGGGCGAACGAGTGCACGAAGTAGAAGGGCTCGCCGTCCTCGATGCCCTCGACGAGCTGTGAGCGCTTGCGCCACCGCACCGGCTCCCAGCCGATGTGCGGGACCTTGAGGCCCTCGGCCTCGAGCGCGGTCACGGTGCCCTCGACCAGGCCGAGCCCCTCGGCGCCGCCGAGCTCCTCGGACGACGCGAACAGAAGCTGGAGTCCCAGGCAGATGCCGAGCACCGGCACGCCCGCGGCGGCGCGCTCGGCGACCAGCTCGTCCAGGCCGAGCTCGCGGATGCGCGCCATCGCGCGCGGGAAGGCCCCGACGCCGGGCAGGATCAGCCCGTCGGCCTCGCGCGCGCGGGCGTGGTCGTTCGTGATCACCGCGCTCGCGCCGACGCGCTCGAGCGCCTTCTCGACCGAGCGCAGGTTCCCCATGCCGCAGTCGAGGATCGCGACGGAGCTCACGTGAGCGTCCCCTTGGTGCTCGGCACCCCGCTCTCGTCCGGATCGATCGACACCGCCGTACGCAGGGCGCGCGCGAACGCCTTGAACGAGGCCTCGATCATGTGGTGCGCGTTGGCGCCGTAGCGGACCTCGATGTGAAGCGTCAGGCGCGCGTTGTTGGCGACGGCGCGGAAGAACTCCTCGGCGAGCTCGGCGTCGAAGCCCGCGATCGAGACCGGCGGCAGATCGGCGCGGTAGAGGCAGTACGGGCGGCCGGAGATGTCGATCGCGCAGCAGGCGAGCGACTCGTCCATCGGCACGGCGACGTCGCCGTAGCGGCGGATCCCGGCGCGGTCGCCGAGCGCCTGGTCGAGCGCCTGGCCGATCACGATGCCGACGTCCTCGACCGTGTGGTGCGCGCCGGTCTCGAGGTCCCCCTGCGCCTCCACGCGCAGCCCGAGGCGGCCGTGCCGCCCCAGGAGGTCGAGCATGTGGTCGAGGAAGCCGACGCCGGTGGAGGCGCTCACCTCCCCGCCGTCGAGGTCGAGCGCGACGAAGACCTTGGTCTCCCCCGTCTCGCGTCTGATCTCCGCCGTGCGTGCCATGGGCTAGGAATCTACCTCCGAAGGCGCCGCCGCCCGCGCCGACTCGCCGTGCACCGGCAGGCCCTCGTCGCGCGCGATCCTCTCCACCGCCTCGGCGAGCGCATCCGCCGCGGCGCCCGGGATCTCGACCACGGAGGCGCGGCGCAGGAACGCCCCCGGCCCCAAGGGCCCCGAGAAGCGCGCCGCGCCGCCGGTCGGCAGCACGTGGTTGGAGCCCGCCGCGTAGTCGCCGAACGCCGTCGAGGCGCCCTCGCCCACGAACACGCAGCCAGCGACGCGCTCGGCGGCGAGCGCGTCGTCGGCGCCGGCGAAGCGCAGCTCGAGGTGCTCGGGCGCGAGCGCGTCGCTGAGCTCGAGCGCGGCCTCGGTCGTGGGCGTCCGGACCATCACCGCGAGCGCGTCCTTCACGCTCGGCCGCTCGGCCGCGAGCTCGCTCACGAGCGCGCTCACGCGCTCGAGCAGCGCCTCGTCGGCCGCGAACGCGTACACGGGGCTCTCGGCGCCGTGCTCGGCCTGCGCCAGAAGATCCAGGGCGACGGAGCGCGGGTCGGCCGCCGCGTCGGCCACGACCACCAGCTCGCTCGGGCCCGCGATCGCGTCGATCCCGACCCGGCCGTAGAGCTGGCGCTTGGCCTCGGCCACCCAGTCGTTGCCCGGCCCCGCGATCACGTCGACCGGGTCGATCGTCGCTGTCCCCAGCGCGAGCGCAGCGATCGCCTGCGCGCCGCCCACGGCGTACACCTCGGTCGCCCCGGCGAGCGCCGCCGCGGCGAGGACGACCGGGTTCACGAGCCCGTGCGGGTCGGGAGGCGTGCACAGCGCGATGCGCTCGACTCCCGCGACCGCGGCCGGGATGCAGCACATGAGCACCGACGAGGGGTAGGCGGCGCGCCCGCCCGGCGCGTACACGCCCGCCGCCGCGACGGGCCGGTGGACGACGCGCACGCGCTGGCCCTGCGGCAGCTCCACCGGCTCCGGATCGCGCGGGAGCTCCGCCTCCGCGACCGCCCGGATGTTGGCGGCCGCCAGCATGAGCGCGTCGCGCAGCTCCGGGTCGATCCGCTCGACGGCGGCCTCCC
>PKER01000334.1 GCA_002919115.1 bacterium | reverse complement strand
CGGATCGGGGTGCCGCCGCGCCCGCCCGCGTTTTCGATCAGGTCGAGCTGCGCGGGCTCGTCGACGACGAGCGCGGGGTGCGTGTCGGGCCGCTCGGCCGCGAGCGCAGCGAGCCGCGAGAGCGCGTCGCGGTCCGTTGTCGGGTAGCCGACGAAGATGTCCTCGTAGCCGCGCTCGGCGAGCATCAGCGCCTCGTCGAGCGTGAAGCTCAGGATCCCGCGGAAGCGCTCATCCAGCGTGAAGATCCGCTCGAGGACGGGCAGCGAGCGCACCGACTTGGACGCGACGCGGATCGGCAGCGAGCCCGCCTGGGCGAGCATGTGACGGGCGTTGTGCTCGAGCGCGTCGAGGTCGACGAACGCGAACGGCCGGGAGATCCCGGCGAAGATGCCCTCGTAGCGCGCGAAGAGGGCCTCGTGGTCGAGGCGGGCGTCCTGCGCTTCGCTGTCGAGGCTCGCGCGCTTCAAATCAGCGCGAGCCTACAGCGGATGCTCGGCGATCCACGGATTCGGCGTCGCCGCGGAACTCGCAGCCGGCGAGGTGGTCGTTCACCAAGCCCGCCGACTGCATGAACGAGTAGGCCGTCGTGGGCCCGACGAAGCGAAAGCCGAGGCGCTTGAGCTCCTTGGCCATCGCCTTCGACTCCGCCGTCGCGGTGGGCAGGTCGCGCATCGCCTTGGGCGCGTGGCCTGGTTCGCGGTCGGGCGCGAAGCTCCAGACCAGATCGGCGAAGCTCACGCCGCGCCTGCTGAGCTCAACCACGGCTCGCGCGTTCGCCACCGCGGCCTCGATCTTGGCGCGATGGCGGACGATGGAGGCGTCCTGCAGCAGGCGCTCGACGTCCCGCTCCCCGAACGCGGCCACCCGCTCGATCCGCCAATCCGCGAAGGCCGCGCGGAACCCCTCCCGCTTGCGCAGGATGGTGAGCCACGAGAGCCCCGACTGGAAGAGCTCGAGCGTGAGCGCTTCGAACAGCGCCCGCTCGTCGTGGAGCGGCCGTCCCCAGGCCGTGTCGTGGTACTCGACGTAGTCGGGCGCGCTCAGGCACCAGGCGCAACGGCTCCGGCCGTCGGGCCCCGGGGCGACATCCGCGCTCACGCCGCCGTCGGCGCCCGTCCGGCGCGCCAGCCCGCGCTGTCAAACGCCTCCGCCAGCTCCATGACGGGGACGGAGGCTACTGCCGCTCGGTGTCGCGCCCAGGGCCGCCCACGAGCTTGTCCTTGCCCGGGCCGCCGATCAGCACGTCCTTGCCGGGGCCGCCGAAGAGCTTGTCCTTGCCCGAACCGCCCACGAGCTTGTCCCTCCCCGCGCCGCCGAAGAGCTTGTCGTTCCCGGACCCGCCCTTCAGAGCGTCCCTGCCGCCGCCGCCGCAGATCACGTCGTTGCCGCCGCGGCCGTCGATCCGGTCGTTGCCCGCGGTCCCCACGATCACGTCCGGCCCGGGAGTCCCCTTGGTGGGCTCGCCCTTCTTCGCGAAGATCGTCGCGCGCTTGCCGTTGCAGCGCGGGAGCTTCTTGACCGTGTAGGTGACGGTGCGCTTCGCGGTGTTGCCGCCGAAGTCGGCCGCGCTCACGACGAACTCGTGCTTGCCGGGCTTGGAGGTCTCGATCTGCGTCCCGGACTCCACCGGCCCTGAGCACGACTGGACCCCGGTGCCGTCCTCGCCGTCGTCGCACTCGTACGCGGCCGTCACCACGTCGCCCTCCAAGAGGACCGCGCCGTCGGTCGGCGAGGTGATCGCGATCTGGGGCGGCGCCGGGTCTTGGACCTCGGCCGCGCCGATGTCGGTGCCGTTGCCGCCGTCCGCGTTCGGCAGCGCGAGGAAGTCGACGGTCCGCTGCAGGCCGCGCTGGTCGGTGAGCGCGTCGCCGAAGCGCTTGCCCGCGTCGATCAGCGGGCTGCCCGGCTCGGGGAGCATCGAGTCGGTCGCCCCGCCGTTCGCGGCGAGCGGGCCGAGCATCGGGTCGATGCCCTCGATCAGGTGGTGGGCGTTGGTGATCGTCGGGCTTCCGCGGTCCTCGAGCAGCGAGTATGCGACCTCCGCGAACTTCCCAGAGAGGTCGTCGAGCAGGGGGTCGTTGTCCGCGAGCACGGTGTTGTAGATGCGCGCGGTGCCCTCCGGGACGCGGACGGCGCCCACGCCGGGCACGGTCGGGGCGAACTTGGTGCCGACGATCGTGGAGTTGCGGATCTCGAGCGAACCCGCGGCCGGGGAGTACCCGACGACGCCGCCGACGTACCAGGACCAGCCGGCGTTCCCGTTCACGAAGTTGTCCGCGAACGTCGAGTTCTCGATCACGACGGTGTCGCTGACGGACTCGTCGCCCCAGGTCTCGTGCCCCGCGTGGATCGCCGCCCCGCCCTCGGCCTCGTTCTCGAAAAACAGCGACCCGCGGACCGTGATGCTGCCGTTGTGGCCGTAGATCCCCCGCCCTCGCCGAAGTCCGAGCCGTTGGAGGCAAAGACCGAGTTCTCCACGACGACCCCCGCGAAGTCGGCGCGTATGGCGCCGCCGCGGATCACCGGGTTGGCGCCCGAGCCCGGGTTCATCTGGAGCCTCGCGTCGGTGACGACGAACGCCGGCGAGAGCGGCCGGGGCCCGATGAGCAGCGCCGGCATCCCGTGCTCGAGGGTCAGGCCCGAGAGGCCGCCCTCCTCGACGACGCTGAAGATGGGGTCGGCCGAGTTGCCGCGGATCGTGAGCTGGTCCGCGCCCGGCCCGACGATCTCGATGGGGTCCTGCGTGCGAAGGGGCAGGACGTCGTCCCCGAGGCCGCTCATGTCGATCGTCCCGCTGAGCGAGGGCGCGAACACGATCCGGTCGAGCTCGGATTCGGGGTTGTCCCCATCGGTGGCGGCCGCCCACGCGGCTCGCAGCGATCCGGGGCTCCCATCGGCGGCGAGCGTGGTCACCATGAAGTCCTCCGCCGCCGCCGGTGCGGCCGCTACGGCAAGGCAGGCAAGCGCCACGGCGCAGGCCGCGACCGCCGCTGGCCCTCGTCGCGAAGCGCCCCCAACCATTGTGCGACCCTAACCGCAAGCCGGTGCCGCGTCCAGAGCCGGGGTGGGCGCCGCGTGCTCGGGCATCTAGAATCGGCTTTCCTCGCTCGGAGAGGTGGCCGAGTGGCTGAAGGCACTCGCCTGCTAAGCGAGTAGGGGGCTAATAGCTCTCTCGAGGGTTCGAATCCCTCCCTCTCCGCTTCCTTCACCGCTTGGGCCGCCTCGGCCCGAGCGCCCTGTCTGCGCTGGAAGTCGCGCCGCCCGTCGGCGGCGTCGCTCCGGCCTGCGGTGACCACCGATCCGACAACGAAGGGGGATGACGACCGAACAACAGGAAGCGACCCTGCAAGACCAGCACCGGGCCCTGGTCCTGGGTTACGCGGACACGCTGCGCATCGTCGAGCCCGCCGACCACGCGGCGATCGAGGAGGCGGCCCGGCGCCTCGCCGAGCGGATGGCCGAGGGTGACTGGCTGGGCGACCGCTACCGGCGGCGCCGCTACCCGGTCCCGGATGGAGCCGGCGGGGCGGTCGAGATCGAGTGCGACGACGTCGAGCTCATCATCGTGCGCCTGCTGGCCAGCACCGGTCCCCACGGCGAGTTCGAGGTGACGCGCGACGGCGACGTCCACACCGGCGTCCGCCACGGCTACCACTATGCGGAGGACCGGGTCTGCGTCTCGGGCCTCTGCCCGGTCCTGGACGCCGCGGCCGACGTCCTGCTCGCGAGAACCGGGGACCAGGGCGGGCCGATGCGCGTGCACACCACGACGCGCGTGGTCGAGCTCGGCGACGGCTCGAAGCTCGCCGACCTCGTCGAGCCCGGCGCGCCCGCCCGGGCGCCGCACAGGATCCGGCCCGGCCGGGACTAGCCCGCAGGGCCCCGCGGCGGACCGTAACCTCCGCAGGGTGAAGCGCGGGCGCGCATTGGCTTGCCTGGCCGCGGGAGCGGCGCTCGCCCTGGGGGCGGGCCTCGGGCTGGGCGGCGTCGCCGGTGGTGATGTAGAGCGCGCCGTCGGGGCCGAAGCGCAGCCGCCCGCCGTCGTGGATCGGCGCCGCCGCGATGCCAAGCTCCTGCAGCCGAGAAGCAATCCAGTGCTTGTCCCGCTCGGACGTCCATTGTCCGATCGCCTCGCGCAGGACGGCCGGATCCGCAGTGGCATCGAGGTCCGTCTCGATCAACCGGGCGAAAACGTCCCACTGCTCAGCGTTCTCGATAGCAATGGCTACCCATTGTTCCCTGCCCATGCATCGGAAAGCGTCGTGGACGATGTAGCCCGGCACGCTATTGCCACACCGGGCGGGCTCCTGGTCATTCTCCATACATGCGAGGATGAGGTTCCCCACCAGAGGCATGGCGGCCTCGACCTGCGAAACCTCCACGTACTGGCCCTTACCTGTAAGCTTACGATCGTAGAGGGCTGTCAATATGGCAGCTGCCCCATTATAGCCGCCGATGGGATCGAGGTAGGCCGGGCCGGTCGGCGTTGGACCGCTGTCTGGATAGCCGATGAACGCGCTCATGCCTGAAGAAAACTCCATGCTCGGGCCCAGGGCGGTCAACTTCGACATTGGCCCCGAAACGCCATAGGCGGGCATTTCCACAACGATCACGCCCGGGTTTTCCTGGCTGAGCGTCTCGTAGGACAATCCCATCCGCGCCAATGTA
>PKER01000227.1 GCA_002919115.1 bacterium | reverse complement strand
TGCGTCTCGTTGTAGAGCGAGACGTTGCCCCCGACGACGGGGATGCCGAGCGCGCGGCAGCCGTCGGCGAGCGCCTGGACGGAGCGGTCGAGCTGCCAGGCGACGTTGGGCTTCTCGGGGTTGCCGAAGTTCAGGCAGTTGGTGAGGCCGAGCGGCTCGGCGCCGACGCAGGCGAGGTTCTGGGCGCACTCGAGCAGGACCTCGATCGTGCCGCGGTAGGGGTCGCACGCGACCCGCCGGCCGTTGCCGTCGATCGAGACGCCGATCGCCGTGCCGGCCTCGGGCAGGTTGAGCACCGCCGCGTCGGCGGCCTCCGGGCGGCGGACCGTGCGCGAGCCGACGATCGAGTCGTACTGCTCGAACGCCCAGCGCTTCGACGCCACCGAGGGCGCGGCCAGGATCGCCGTCAGCGTCTCGGCGAGCGAGGCGTCGGGGGCGAGCGTCGCGGGCGCCTGCCCGTAGAGCCAGCCCTCGGGCTCCGCGGGCTCGAGGTCGTAGAGGGGGCAGCCGTCAACGAGCGCGGCGACCGGCATGTCGCCCACGACCTCGCCGTCGCGCAGGACGCGGAAGTGCCCGGTGTCGGTGACCTCGCCGACCGCGGCGGCGCCCGTCTGCCAGCGCCGGCAGACCTCGATCACGCGCTCGACCTTGTCGGGCTCGACGACGGCGAGCATCCGCTCCTGCGACTCGGAGACCATGATCTCGAAGGGCTCCATGTCGGCCTCGCGGAGCGGCACCTTGGCGACGTCGATGTCGATGCCCACGCCGCCGGCCGAGGCCATCTCGCCGCCCGCCGAGGTGAGCCCGGCGGCGCCCAGGTCCTGGAGCGACACCAAGAGCCCCTCGCGCAAGAGCTCCAGGCAGCACTCGAGCAGCTTGGACTCCTCGAACGGGTCGCCGATCTGCACGGTCGGCCGCTTGGAGGAGTCGCCCTCCTCGAGCTCCGCGGAGGCGAGCACGGAGGCGCCCCCGATGCCGTCGCGTCCGGTCGAGGCGCCCAGCAGCATGACCACGTTGCCGACGCCCGCGGCGGCCGCGCGGATCATGTCGTCCGTGCGCGCGAACCCGATGCACATCGCGTTCACGAGGCAGTTCTGCTCGTAGGCGGGCTCGAAGTAGACCTCGCCGCCCACGGTCGGCACGCCGATCGAGTTGCCGTAGTGGCCGATGCCGGCGACGACGTGGTCGAACAGGTAGCGGGAGCGCTCCGAGTCGAGCTCGCCGAAGCGCAGCGAGTCGAGGATCGCGATCGGCCGCGCGCCGAGCGCGAACACGTCGCGGAGGATCCCGCCGACGCCCGTGGCCGCCCCCTGGAAGGGCTCGACCGCGCTCGGGTGGTTGTGGGACTCGACCTTGAAGGCGACCGCGTAGCCGCCGCCCACGTCGACCGCGCCCGCGTTCTCGCCCGGGCCCATGAGCACGCGCGGGCCCTCGGTCGGCAGGCGGCGCAGGAGCTTGCGCGAGTGCTTGTACGCGCAGTGCTCCGACCAAAGCAGCGAGAACATCGCGAGCTCCACGTCGTTGGGCGCGCGCCCGAGCTGCTCGCAGATGCGCTCGTACTCGTAATCGGTCAGCCCGAGCTCGCGGTGCTTCGCGGCTGTCTCGGGCTGCTGGCTCACGCGCCCGAGCTTATTGGAGGGTGTGGCTGGTTGCGCGGCCGACTCCCAACCCCACGTTCAGCCCTGGTCGTCGAAAAACGCACACCAGGGCTGAACGTCCGCGACCGGGGCCCGCACGTTCAGCCGTGGTGTTCGAAAAACGGCTACTAGGGCTGAACGTCGGCGTGGCTACCGGAGCATCGGCGGGTGCGCGTCCTCGCAGTCGCCGGCGACGACGTCGAGCCCCGGGTCGATGACCGCCTCGTCGTCGCCGGGGCCGCAGGAGATCTCGTCCGCCTCACCGTCGTAGGCGAAGATGAAGTCGTCGCCGTCGCCGCCGCGCAGCACGTCGCGGCCCCCGCCGCCGTCGATCTGGTCGTCGCCCTTGCCGCCCAGCACCTTGTCGGCGCCCGGCCCGCCGGAGAGGTAGTCCTTACCGGGGCCCCCGTCGATGTGGTCGCGCCCGGCCGAGCCGTACGCGCTGTCGTTGCCGGGCCCGCCGAAGAGCCGGTCGTTCCCCGGCAGGTCGAAGCTGAGGCCTCGCGCCACGGCCGTCGGCGCGACCACGCGGTTGAAGATGCCGAGCACGCGGCCCTCGTTGATCCGGTCATTGCCCGGGCCGCCGCGAACCGTGTCGCTGCCCTTGAGCCCGTAGAGCTGGTCGTGGCCCGCGCCGCCCGAGATCTTGTCGTTGCCCGCGTTCCCGCCGATCAGGTCGTTGCCGCCCTTGCCCTTGATCACGTCGGCCTTCTTGGTGCCGCCGATGATCTCGGCCCGCTTCGTGCCCTCGATCTGGGCGGCGAGCGCGCCCGTCGCGGCAGCGACCGCGAGCAGCGCGGCGGACGCGGCGATCGCGAATCCCCTCCTCATCGTGCTCCGCTCCTCCGTGCCCCGGGTGCCCGGAAGCTGACCGACTCGCAGTTCCCCGCGACCTCATCGCCCGGGTCGGCCGCGACGTCGTCCTGGCCGGCCCCGCAGTCCACCTTGTCCCCGGGCTTGCCGTCGTCCGCGTCGAGCCGGTCGTCCCCGTCCCCGCCGAACAGCCTGTCCTTGCCGGGCCAGCCGACGAGCCGGTCGTCGCCGGCGCCGCCCCGGAGAACGTCGGCGCCCCGGCCGCTGGACAGATAGTCGCGACCGGCCCCGCCTTCGAGGACGTCGCGGCCGTTCGACCCGTAGAGGTAGTCGTGACCCGCGCCGCCGAAGAGCTTGTCGTCCCCAGGGAGGTCGGCGTCGCCGCCGCGCGGCAGGGCCCACTCCCCGCGGAGCACGATGAAGGGGTCCCCCAGTGGGTCGTACTCGATCAGGAAGTCCATGCCGGGGCCGCCGCGCACGACGTCGTCCCCGCGCTGGCCGTGCAGCGTGTCGTTGCCCGGCCCGCCGGAGATCCGGTCGTTCCCGTTGTTGCCGCCGATCAGGTCGTGGCCGCCCTTGCCCTTGATGACGTCGGCCCTGTGGGTGCCGCCGAGCACCTCATCGGCCTTGCTGCCGTTGATCACCGCTCCGGAGGCCGCGCTGGTCGCCAAGAGAAGCGACGCTGCAACGGCAGCGGCGAACGCCCGCTTCGTCATTCGTTTCCCTCCCGCGCCCAAGATCGGGCCATTCCTACCCGATGGGCACGCGCCCGTCAACGGTGCGGGCCGGTGCGCGGACCGGCTACTTCGAGCCGAGCTCGTAGCCGAGCTCGGTGAGCAGCGGGCCGGCGATCGCCTCGTAGCGGGCGATCTCCTCCGGGCTCATCCGGTTCTTCCACATGCCGAGCCGGTCCTCGCGCGGCGGCTCCTTGGCGAGCCGGTGCGATTCCATGCGCGCCTCGGCGGTCTGCGGCGGGCGGTTGCGCCGCGGCAGATCGCGCGCCTTCTCGCGCAGGCGCTCCTCCGCGCGCTCGTGGTAGTCGAGCATGCACGGGTCGTAGTCGAGCTCGATGAAGTCGCAGATCCGGCGCAGCACGCCCTCGGTGTCGCGGACGAGGTCCTCGAACTGGACCTCCATGTAGTGGCGCACCCGCGGCGCCTGGCGGCGGGCCGTCGTGATGCGCTCGACCCAGAGCTGCGCCGACTCCTCGTAGGTCTCGGGGCCCCAGTTCATGCGCAGGTGCGAGAGCGCGACGTCGCGCCCGTCGCGGATGATGTGGATGAAGCGCGCCTCCGGGAGCACCCGCTGCAGGCGCAGCATCTCACGCACGTACCCGGGGGTCTTGTCCCCGTAGCGGGTCTTGCCCTCGCGCTCCGAGTACAGGGCGTAAAAGGCGCGGATCGCGTCGGCGGCGTTCAGGTGCCGCAGGTTGCGGAAGCGCTCGCGGAGCGCGTCGGGGTCGAGGTGGAAGTCGGGCCAGCGCTTGCTCTCGATGATGAAGTCCGCCATCTCGTCGGCGGTCATCCGGCGCTGCTCGAGCTGCTTGATGAACTTCGGGACCCAGTGCGTCTCGCCGGGGATCGCCAGGTCCGGGTGCGCGTCGAGCATGAGCCGCAGCAGCGTCGTGCCCGACCGGGTGACGCCGCAGACGAACGGGGCGGGGCCCGGCGGCTTGGTCCGGCCGCGCAGGCGCCTGCGCGCCAGGATGATCCGCGCGCGCCGCGCGTAGTTCACGACAGCCTCCGACCGACGCTGGTGTGTGCGGGGGAAACGCTCATGCGGCGGCCATTTCTAGCAGCGCCGCGAAGCCATCGACCGTGCGCTGCCAGGCGCGCTCGCCCTCGCGCAGCTCGCGGGCCGCGGCGGCGAGCCGCTCGCGCAGCTCGTCGTCGGAGGCAAGGCGGTCGATCGCCGCGGCCATCGCGTCGACGTCGAACGCGTGCGCGGTGATCCCCGACCGGGCGGTGCCGTCGGGGCGCGAGGGGACGAGCAGGCCGTTGCGCTCGTGCTGGATGATCTCGTCCATCGGCGGCGTCGCGTTGGTGATCGCGGGCTGGCCGAAGGCGACCGCCTCGTACAGCGGCAGGCCGAGCCCCTCCCAGCGCGCGGGCGAGAGCGTGACGTCGCAGGCGGCGACGGCGCGCAGATGCTCGGGCGTGGGCTCGTCGCCGATGCGCAGCGTGATGCGCGGGTCGGCCGCGGCCGCGCGCTCGGCCGCCTC
>PKER01000226.1 GCA_002919115.1 bacterium | reverse complement strand
CACGGCGGCCTCGCCCCGGCAGGGCGTGCCGGTGAGCACGACGTCGCCCGGGTTGAGCGGGAAGCTCTGCGAGCAGAACGACAGGATCTCGGCGACGCTGAAGATCATCTCCGCCGTCGAGCTGTTCTGGACGAGCTCGCCGTTCACGCGGGTGCGGAGCGGGAGCGCCTGCGGGTCGGGGATCTCGTCGGCGGTGACGATCACCGGGCCGAGCGGGCAGAACGTGTCGAGGCTCTTGCCCCGGACCCACTGGCCGTCGGAGAACTGGACGTCGCGGGCGGAGACGTCGTTCGCCACCGTGTAGCCGAACACGTAGTCGAGGGCCTCGCCGGCGGGCACGCGGCGCATGCGCTTGCCGATGACCACCGCGAGCTCGACCTCCCAGTCGGCGCGCTCGGTGACCGAGCGGTCGAGCTGGATCTCGTCGCCGTCGCCGATCACGCTCGAGTTGAACTTGGTGAAGACGAGCGGGTTCTTCGGCGGCTCGCCGCCGCTCTCGCGGACGTGGTCCATGTAGTTGAGGCCGATCGCGACGATCTTCGGCGGGATCAGGGGCGCGGTGAGCCGCGCCCCGCTCAGCACCTCGCCCGTCGCCTCCGGCGTCCCACCGGACTCGATCAGCTCGAGGAGCGACGACGCGCCCAGCGCGCGCAGCTCCTCGCCCTCGACGGCGACCGGGACGAGGCCGCCGTCGTGCCGTGCAGTTCCTACTCGCATGCCTTCCTTTCCTCCGAATGCCGGGGGCAGGGGGCCCGGCGTTATGCCTTGCTCACGTGCGCTCGACGCCGGTGATCGGACGCCGCCCCGCTGATGCGCGCGATGTGTTCGGTCATCGCGAGCCGCGCACGACCCGGGTCGCGCGCGGCGATCGCCGCGACGATCTCGTCGTGCTCGCTCACCGTCTTGCCGGCCACGCCGGGGAGCCTGACCGTGTACAGCCGGCTCTCCTCGGCGAGCTCCGAGATGCTCGCGAGCAGGCGCTGGAGCAGCGGGTTGTGCGCCGCGGCGGCGATCCGCTCGTGGAGCTCGATGTCGAGCGCGACCAGGCGCTCCGCATCGAGGTCCTCCGCGCGGCCGAGCGCCGCGCACTCGGTGAGGCCTTCGATCTCCTCGTCCGTCGCGCGCTCGGCCGCGAGCGCCGCCGCGCCCGGCTCGAGCATGAGCCGCACCTCGAAGAGGTGCTCCATCGCGAAGTCGGAGAGCGCCAGCGCGAACTGCAGCGGACGGAGGAGCTCCTCGACCGAGAGCGAGGAGACGAACGTCCCCGATCCGTGGCGGGTCTCGACGATGTTCATCGCCTGCAGGGACCGGATCGCCTCGCGCACGGTCGGACGGCTCACCCCCAGCGCCTCGCTGAGGGCGCGCTCCGAGGGGAGCTGATCCCCGGGGCGCAGGCGCCCGTCGAGGATCATCCCCTTGATCGCGCTCACGGTGTCCGTCGTGAACCCGCGGCGCGCGAGCGGGGCGAACCCGCCCTCGGTCGGAGCCCCCGTTCGCTGCATTCGCGCTTCGCTATCCCTCCGCGGCCTACTTCTCCACGTGGTTGGCGCCGCCGTCCGGCCCGAGCACGAGGTCGCGCTCGGGGTCCGGGACGTGATCCAGCGGCACCGGCGCCAGAGCCTCGATGAAGGTACAGCCCTTCTCCGAGTAGAGCTCGTGCTCGAGGCCACGGTTGACGACGACGGTGTCGCCGGCGCGCAGCGTCTTCGTCTCGTCCTCGACGGTCATCGTCACCTCGCCGTCGAGGATCACCATGACCTGCTCGGTGTGCTCGTGGCTGTGGCGCTTCACGGTCTTGCCGGGCTCGTAGGTGGCCCTGCAGATCATCACCTGCTCGCCGCCGACGGCGTGGATGTGCACGCCGGGCGCGAACTCGTAGGTCTCGACACCGTTCCAGGTGCCGAACGGCGACTTGCGGCTCATGCTGCCTCCTGCGCTTGCGCGTCCCGCTCCTCGAGCGCCTTGAGGATCTTCTCCGGCGTGATCGGGAGCTCCGTGATCTGCACGCCGATCGCGTCCGTGATCGCGTTCGCGATCGCCGGGATCGGTGAGTTCGCGGTCATCTCGCCCACGCCCTTCATGCCGTAGGGCCCGTTCGCCGACGGGATCTCGAGCACCTTGGACTCGATCTCCGGCAGCTCCTGGGCGCCGGGCATGAGGTAGTTCGTGAAGTCGGCGGGCGAGTGCTCGATCGCCGGGTAGTACGGCGCGGTCGTCTCGTACAGCGCGTGCGAGACGCCCATCCAGGCGCCGCCGGTGATCTGGCCCTGGACCAGCGCCGGGTTCAGCGCGCGGCCGATCTCGTACGCGCTGCGCAGGCTCAGCACCCGCACGTGCCCGGTCTCCGTATCGACCTCGACCTCGGCCACCGTGCAGGCGTGCGCCTCGGTGGAGTCGGGGTCCATCGCGCCCGTCTCCGGGTCGACGTCGCTCTTCGGCTTGATGTACATGCCGCGCCCGGAGATCGTGCGACCGTGCTTGAAGTGCGCGGCGAGCGCCACGTCGGTGATCGACATCGAGCGCTCGGGCACGCCCTTCACCCGGATGTTCCCCTCGCCGTCGGTCTCGAGGTCCTCGGGGGCCGCCTCGAGCTCCTCCGCGGCCACCTCGAACAGCGCCTCGCGCGCCTCGTTGGCGGCGTTGATGATCGCGTTGCCGACCCGGTGGGTCGCGCGGCTGGCGAAGGTGCCCATGCAGTGCGGCCCCGTGTCGGAGTCCGCGGTCTGCACGTGGACCTGGTCGAACGGCACGCCGAGCGCCTCGGCGCCGATCTGCTGCATCACGGTGCGCAGGCCCTGGCCGAGGTCCACGCTGGAGAGCACGATCATGAACGCGCCCGTCGGCGTCGAGTGGATCAGGGCCTGGCTCGGGTCGCCGCCGAGGTTCATGCCCGTCGGGTAGTTGACGGCCGCGATCCCGCGGCCACGCAGCAGGGCCATCAGTTCACCCCCTCACGGTCGTTGGAGGACATCGCCCGCAGCTCCGCGGAGAGCTCCACGCCGGCCATCTCGGCCGCGGCCTGGATCGTCTCGACGAGCGTCGCGTCCTGGGTGATCTTGCGGTACGGGCGCTCGTCGCCGTTGCGGTACGCGTTGCGCAACCGCAGCTCCCACGGGTCGATGTTCAGCTCGCGGGCGATCTTGTCCATCTGCATCTCGAGCGCGAACGACGCCTCGGTGACGCCGAAGCCGCGCATTGCGCTCGACGGCGGCCGGTTCGTGTAGACGCAGTACACGTCGATCTTCACGTTCGGGATCGTGTACGGGCCCGCCGCGTTCGCCGCGTGCTTGGTGACCCCGTACGGGGTGTGGCGGCTGTACGCGCCGCAGTCCTCGTAGGTCGTCACCTCGCGCGAGATGATCCGCCCGTCCGAGGTCACGCCGTCGGTGATGTAGATGCGGCTCGCGCTGCGCGTCGAGGAGACCTGCATCTCCTCCTCGCGCGTGTACACGTAGCGGATCGGCCGCCCGAACTTGAGCGCGCCGAGCGTCGCGAGCGGCTCGGTGATCACGTCCACCTTGCCGCCGAAGCCGCCGCCCACCGTGCCGCCGATGAAGCGCAGCTTGCTGGTCGGCATCTGCAGGATGATCGCCGTGTTGTCGAGGGTGAAGAAGATCGCCTGGGTGTTCGTGTAGACGGTCACCCGGCCATCGGCCTCGGGCTTGGCGATGCACCCCGTGGTCTCGACCGGCGCGTGCTCGATCGGGCTCATCTGGTAGCGGCCCGTGATGACGTGGTCGGCCTCCTGCTTGGCCTTTTCTGTGTCGCCGTAGCGGATGCGCCGGCACTCATGCCCCTCGTACACGAAGTAGTTCGTGCCCCAGTGGGTCACGACCGGCGCGTCGGGCTTGAGCGCCTCCTCGACGTCGAAGACCGCGGGCAGCTCCTCGAGGTCGAGCTTGACCTTGCTGGCGGCCTCGAACGCGGCCTGCTCGGTCTCGGCGACGACCACGGCGATCGGCTCGCCCACGTAGCGCACTCGGTCCTCGGCGAGGACCTTCTCCTCGTCGGGCTCGACCCCGATCAGGGTGAGGATCGTGTACGTGTTCTTCGGGACGTCCTCGTGGGTGAGGTGCCCGATGTACCCCGGCACCTTCTCGGCCTCCGAGAAGTCCACGCTGCGGATCTTGGCGTGGGGCACTGGGCTGCGCACGGCCTTCATGTGCGCCATGCGCGGGAACTTGAGGTCGTCGATGTAGATCGTGTCGCCGGTGACGTGGCCGCGCGCCTCCTGGCGCTCCTGCGAGCGGCCGATGACGTCGAACGGCTTGGCCTGGGTCGTCATGCTGCGGCCTCCTCCAGCTCACGCATACGGGCGGCCGCGTCCTGGACCGCCTGGATGATCGGCTCGATGCCGGTGCACCGGCAGATGTTGTTCGAGAGGGCCTCGATGATCTCTTCGCGCGAGGGGTTCGGGTTGCGCTCGAGCAGCGCGCTCGCCGCGGTGATCATCCCCGGCGTGCAGAACCCGCACTGCGTGGCGAAGCCCTCGTGGAACGCCGCCTGGAGCGGGCTCAGCTCCCCGGTCTGCGGGGTCAGGCCCTCGATCGTGCGGACCGAGCGGCCCTCGACGTGCTCGACCGGCACGAGGCACGAGAGCACCGGCTCCCCGTCGAGCTGGACCGTGCAGCTGCCGCAGCCGCCCTGCCTGCAGCCGGCCTTGGTGCCGGTCAG
>PKER01000055.1 GCA_002919115.1 bacterium | reverse complement strand
CCCCGCGGCCGCGAGCCGCGCGGCGATCGGATGCCCGACGTTGCCGGTCGCCCCCGTGACCAGGATGGTGCTCACGGCGCGACGCTAACAGGCGCGCACTCGCGCCGAAACCGGGTGGCGACCGGCGTGCAGGGCGCCCGCCGTGCGCCTTTCGTCACATCTCGTTTCGCCGGGCGTGGAGGCGACCACGCTATCGGGGGCCAAACGGGTCCGTGGGGCAGGGCGTTCCCCTTGGATTGGCGCCTGGGACGCTGTAGCGTCGCGTGGTCATCTGTCGAGCGTGGCTCGTGCGCCACGGCGAAGCTCAGGGAGGGCCTTCATGACCTCGTGTATCCGTTTGGTCGCCGCGGCGTTCGGTGCGCTCGTGGCGATCGGGTTGATGGCGGCGCCGGCCGGCGCCGTCAAGGTGTCCGCGGGCGGGAACCACAGCTGCGCGCTCAAGGACAACGGCCGCGTCGTCTGCTGGGGGGGCGGACGACTTCGGCCAGTCGAGCCCGCCGAAGGCGCGCTTCGCGTCCGTGAGCGCGGGCGAGTACCACACCTGCGGCGTCGTCAAGAAGTCGCGGAAGCTGCGGTGCTGGGGGCGCAACGACTACGGCGAGACCGACGCTCCCAAGGGCAAGTTCAAGTCGGTCTCGGCCGCCTACTTCGTCACCTGCGCCCTGCGTAAGACCGGGAATGTGGCCTGCTTCGGGTACGGCTACTACGGCGTGGACGACCCGCCGTCCCGAAAGTTCAAGTCGATCCACGCGCACCCCTACGGCGAGCACGCGTGCGGCGTGCTGCTCAGCGGCAAGGCGCTCTGCTGGGGCGACAACGACTACGGCAAGGGCAACGAGCCCGGCGGGAAGTTCAAGTCGGTGCAGACCGGCTCCTACCACGTGTGCGGCATCCGCCCGAACGGGCGCCTCAAGTGCTGGGGCTACGACGGCGGTTACGGCGAGCTGGGGCCGGTGGCCGGCAAGGTCCGCGCGGTTTCGATCGGCTACTACGTGAGCTGCGTGGTCAAGCAGAACCGCAAGCTCGACTGCTTCGGCAATGACACCTACGGCGTCGACAGGGAGCCAAAGGGCAAGTACAAGTCCGTGAGCCTGGGCGAGGAGCACGCCTGCGCGGTGCGCACGAACAACCGCGTGCGCTGTTGGGGCGACAACGGCGCCGGGGAGACCGACGTCCCGCCCGGGCTGCGATAGGACGAGCGGCCACCGCTTACGGAAAGGGCCCGCTCTCGGCGGGCCCTTACTCGTTGCGGCGCTGTCTTGGGCTGCTCAGCCGTTCCCGTTGGCTTCGGCGCCGCTCGCCGCACCGACCAGGCTCCCGTCGGCGTCCGCCGCCCCCGCCTCGAGCCGGCAGATGATGCGCGGGTGGCCGTCGATCATCGGCGCGTCGAGGACGGTCGCGCCCGCGAACCCCGCGATGCGGGCGAGGCGGTCGAGGCTGCCGCCGGTGAAGCCCCAGTAGACGAAGTCGTCGCGGGCGTAGACCTCGCCGGACTCGCAGACGTGGATCGCCGCCGCGTCCTCGAGGCTCTTGTCCTCGACGCCGTAGGTCTCGAGCAGGACCTCGCCGCCCGACTCGAGCCGGCGCCGCAGGATCGACAGCAGGCCGAGCGGGTTCTCGACGCGGTGGAGGATCCCGAAGCACAGGATCAGGTCGAACCGCTCGCCGAGCTCGTCCAGCTCGAACGCGTCCAGCTTGCGGTACTCGACGTCGGACTCGAGCAGGCGCGCGATCGTGCGGAACCCCTCGCCGCCCTCGAGCTCGACGCCCCAGCGCGCCCGCACCCAGTCGCGGTACTGCTCGTTGTCGACGGCGACGACGCGGCTCGCGCCGCGCGACTCGGCGAGGAAGGCGTAGAAGCCGTCGAAGGCGCCCACGTCGAGGACGCTGCGCCCGGAGAGGTCCTCGGGGAAGAAGGGGAGCCTGTAGCGGTGGTCACGGGCCACGCCGTGGGTGTAGAACTGCCCGCCGTTCAGGCTGAAGGTGTGGAACCAGAGCGGCACCGAGTCGATCGCGGCCTGCGCCGCCTCTGCGGAGACCTCGATCGGAAGCGCGTCAGCGACGGCCTTCTCAGCGGCGGTCGGCGCTGGAATGCTGGCGACGGCGGCGCCTCTCTCGTCGACCGAAACCGGCATTCGGAAGATCCTCCTTTCTTCTTTTCAGCCCCATTCGAGAGTTCGCGCGCGACGTTTGTGAACCCGGGCGGTTCCCTGCCCCCGGACTGAGCTCGGGTCGCGGCGCGACTTGGAAATGATGCCGTCTGCGGGCCGGTTTCGGCGTTCGGCTGGGCGTCCGGCCGCCGCCGCGCTACCCGTCCATCCGCCCGGCGATCCGGTTCACCGTCTTCCAGGTGCGCGTCGTGATCGCCTTGCCGAACGTCCTCTCGAGCCAGCGCATCAGGTCGGGGGTGCGGCGGGCCGTGCTGTCGACCGCGCTGAAGACGGCGCGGTCCGCGAGCGCGAAGGCCTCGTAGGTGCCGTCGTCGGCGCGGTGGGGGAGGGGGACGTCGCCCTCGGGCTCGTGCTTGAGGAAGGTGACGTTGAGGCGGCTCGTGCGGTCGTCGGTGCGGCCCGCGAACGGGTCGGCGGCGATCAGGCGCTCGAGGTCCTCGCGCGAGCGGATGATCGTCGTGCTCTCGAAGCCGAGCTCCTTCGGCCAGGCGGCCTCGATGAGCTCCTCGAGCTCGGCCGGGTCGGCCCCGTCGTCGGCATCGAAGATGAGGTTGCCGCTCGAGATCACGCTCGCGACGTTCCCGAACCCGAGCCCCTCCAGGACCCCGCGCAGCTTCTCGTTGCGCATGTTCGGGTTCGAGGGCGCGATCCCACGCAGCAGGGCGACGTACCTCACAGGGCGACGGTAGCGCCTCGGCGGCCACGGCGACGCCCCGCGCGCGACGTTCAGCCCTGGTGTTCGGAAAACGCCGACCAGGGCTGAACGTGGGGTCGGGGGCCCGGGACGTTCAGCCGTGGTCGTCGAAAAACGAAGGCCAGGGCTGAACGTGGCGTTAGTGGAGGGTCGCGGTCGCGAGGACGCTACCGTCCGGCCGCAGGATGCGAACCGCGCGCAGCTCGCGGTACTCGAAGCCCAGCGCGCTGCCGAGGCTCCCGCTGCCGCCGCGCACGACCAGCCGGCCCATCCGGGCCCGCCGGCCGTCCGTGCGCACGAGCTCGACCGCGTACGACCCGTCGCTCACGGCCGGCTCGCCCTCGTAGGAGCGGACGAGCACCATGCACCACGACTGCTCGCCGGCGTAGCCGAACACGGTGCCGACGCGGTTGCCGGACGGCCTCGCGAGCGGCTTCGCCGTGAAGTAGCGGCCGTCGGCGACCGCCATCCGGGTGGCGATCACGTCGTCGACGCCGAGCATCTCGCCGATCGGCCGGACGATCTCCTCACCGGAGGCCGACACCAGGACCACGTCCCGTCCGGCCGCCCGGTGCTGCTCGATGAGCTGGCCGGCTTCGGCGTAGATGTAGGGGTGGATCAGTTCGTCCAGCGTCTCGGTGACGATTTGGCGTACCTGCTCGACCTGCCATCCGCGGCAGAGGTTGGCGAGATAGTCCCGCATGCGGGACATGGCGGCCTCGTCGGTCGCACCGAGGCGGAACATGAGCTGCGCGTACGCCGCCTTGATCACGTCTCGGCGCTTGAGCAGACCGTCACGGTAGAACGGCTTGCCGAATGCGAGGGCGCTGGACTTCGCGATGACAGTCCTGTCAAGATCAAAGAAAGCGGCGCTGCGCCCCACAGTGGCAGAGTCTAGCCGTCCGGACGGCGGGTGAAGACGCGACGGTCGGGTTACCGTATGGTCTCAAATCCGTGGTTGATTAGTGCTAAAGTGCCTCGGTGCGTGTGATCACCGCGCGATCCGCCACTTCGCTGGGTGGTGACCGTTTGCACCCACAGTGTGAGCCGGTTCGCACTTTGATTACGGCTCGTCGCGGTGCCCAGCACTCGACGCGAGGGGGCAGGTTCGGGCATGCTGTTATTTGCCACTATCTGGCAAGTCCGCAGTGGCGTGTCCGCGCCTCACAGGCTTTCCAGACCCTCGGCGGTCGCACCCCCCGTGACCGCTGAGAGGGTTCGGCTCTACCCCCCGGAGCCGTGCCCCTGACGACCCCCGCCCACCCCCCAAGGCGGGGGTCGTCCTTTTCCGCGCGACGGCGCGGGGCCACCCTCCACGGTGCCGGTGGGCGACCGGCGGGTACCCGGGACCGGCTCCCACGGCCACCGTGTCGGTAATGCCCGAATTGTACGGCCATCGTAGCAGCCGACGGACCCGCGTCGCGTAGCAGACGCCGACGGTGTCGTGGGCGTCGTCCACAACGGCGTCCGTTCTCCACAGCCGGACCGTGAGCGGCTGGCCGCGGCGGCACCGCGTCGGCGACGGTGACCGGGACCGACAGACACCAGCGTCGTGGGAGGTCCCATGCGCCGCCGTACCCTCGCCGCCCGCCGGCCACGGCGTCCCCTCCTCGTCACCGCCGACGAGCGGCTCCTCGACGACCTGCTCCGGCTCGCCGCGGCGGCCGGCACCGAGGTCGACGTGGCCCGAGATCCGGTGGACGCCCGTGGTCGGTACAGCACCGCCCCCACGGTGGTCGTCGGCGTCGACCAGGCGCCCGCCTGCCTGCGTGCCCGACTGCCCCGCCGGGCCCGGGTGACCGTCGTGGGTCACGCCGACG
>PKER01000386.1 GCA_002919115.1 bacterium | reverse complement strand
GTCGCGACGACGGTCGCGGCGGCCGCCATGGCGGCGAGGCGGCGGATCGTGCGGGACGCGCGCCGCCGGTGCCACGGCCTTGATCTGGTCACGCTGCGTCTCATGGTCACCTCGAACGATGAAGGCGAGTGCCGGCCCGACGTTGTCCGAACCGTTCAGCTTCGATCGGTGAAGCGATCGAAGCTGAACGATTTATCGCCAATATTGACCATGAAAGTGCGCAAAGCAAGACAAGATCGATGACAGCCGGTCAGATCGTGGTGATCGGGAAGCCCGCGCGGGCACGGCCGGGCGGGGCGCCGGGCCGTACGGGATGCGCCCCGCCGCGGGTCGGCGGGCGGCGAGCAGGGGCAGGGAGAACGGCCGGCCGTCAGGCGCCTGGCTCAGACGACGTAGCGCTCGATGGAGGCGATGCGGCCGCCCGCGTGGTGGGCGACGGCGAAGGCGCCCTTGCTCAGGTGGGTGTCGGTGAGGCGGGCGCCCTCGTCGAAGCGGCGCTCGGCGACGGCGCTGAGCAGCTCGGGGAGGACCTTGCCGTGGCTGCACACGGCGGCCGGGAGCCCGTCGTCGAGGAGGTCGAGCACGAGCCGCAGCGAGTCGCGGGCGTCGTAGCCGGTCTCGGAGAGCAGCCGCTCGCGGCGGATCTCGTAGCCCTCGCGCAGCGCGTACGGCTTGAGCGTCTGCACGCACCGGCGGCTCGGCGAGCTCAAAAGCACGCTGGGCCGGTACGCGGTGAGGATGCGGGCGAGGCCGTCGGCCTGGGCCTCGCCGGCCTCGTCGAGCGGGCGGCGGTCGTCGTCGCCCTGCCACTCCTGGCGGTTGCCCGCGCTGCCGTGCCGGATGAACAGCAGCGGGGTGGTGAGCAGCGGCGCCGCGGTGAGCGCGCGGAGCAACCCGGCGTCCCACTCGAAGGTGAGCAGCTCCCGGGCCTCGTCGAGGGGGAGCCAGCGCAGCTCGTCGACCTCGTCGCCCGCCGGGGCCGGGCCGTGCTCGGCGACCCGCGCGGCCCAGTAGTCGACCCGCTTGAGCCGGCCGCGGACGAGGTAGTGCACGGGGGGCAGGGCGCGGCCGAGGAGGACGCGCAGCCCGGTCTCCTCCTCGACCTCGCGCAGGCAGCCCTCGATCACGTGCTCGCCGGGCCTGAGCTTGCCCTTGGGGAAGGTCCAGTCGTCGTACCTGGGGCGATGGATGACGGCGACCTCCGGGGCGCTCGGGTCACCGCGCCAGACGACCGCCCCGGCCGCCTGGATCAGGCCGATGGGCCGCGCGTGGGGTTCAGTCATCCACCGTCCTCCACCGGCGGGTCGCGATGAGGTGATGGTGCAGGTCGACGAGGGGCTCGCCGTTCTCCGCGCGGTGATGCCGGGTCCAGGTGCCGTCCGGGTTGAGCCACCAGCTCGCGGTGTCGTCGGACATCGCCAGGTCGAGCAGGTTCGACAGGTAGGCGCGGTGCTGCGGGCTCGACACCCGCACCAGGGCCTCGACGCGGCGGTCGATGTTGCGGCGCATGAGGTCGGCACTCCCGATCCAGATCTCCGGGCGCCGGCCGCCGCCGAACTCGTAGATGCGCGAGTGTTCGAGGAACCGGCCCAGGATGCTTCTCACCCGGATCGTCTCCGACAAACCTGGAATCCCCGGTCGTAGCGTGCAGATGCCGCGAACCCACAGGTCGATGGGGACCCCCGCCTGGGACGCCCGGTAGAGGGCGTCGATCACCTGCTCGTCGACGAGCGAGTTGGTCTTGATCCGGATGCGCCCGGGGCGGCCCGCCTTCACGTGCGCGATCTCCCGCTCGATCCGGGCGAGCAGGCCCGAGCGCAGCGAGTGCGGCGCGACGAGCAGCCGCCGGTACGCCGAGTGGTTGGAGTAGCCGGTGAGGTGGATGAACAGGTCGGTGACGTCCTCGCCGACGAGCGGGTCGGCGGTGAGCAGGCCGAGGTCCTCGTACTGCCGGGCCGTCTTGGGGTTGTAGTTCCCGGTGCCGATGTGGCAGTAGGTGCGCAGCTCACCGGACGGCTCCTGGCGCACCACGAGGGCGAGCTTCGCGTGCGTCTTCAGCCCGACGATGCCGTACACCACGTGGCAGCCGGCCTTCTCCAGCTTGCGCGCCCAGGAGATGTTCGCGTGCTCGTCGAACCGCGCCTTGATCTCGACCACGACGACGACCTGCTTGCCCGCCTCGGCCGCGTCGATGAGCGCGTCCACGATCGGGGAGTCGCCGCTCGTGCGGTAGAGCGTCTGCTTGATCGCGAGCACGTCCGGGTCGGACGCGGCCTGCTCGATGAACCGCTGCACGCTCGTGGCGAACGAGTCGTACGGGTGGTGCAGCAGGATGTCGCGCTCGCGCAGCACCGCGAAGATGTCGTCCTCGGCGTGCACCGCCTCGGCCGGCACGAACGGGCGGTAGCTGAGCTCGCCGCGGTCGAGGTCGGCGATCGCGTGCATGCCGGTGAGGTCGAGCGGGCCGGGCAGGCGGTAGATCTCGTGCTCGGCGACGCCGAGCTCCGCGACGAGCAGGTCGAGCACCTCGGGGCTGATCGTGTCCTCCACCTCCAGCCGGACCGGCGGGCCGAAGCGGCGCTTGAGCAGCTCGCGTTCGAGGGCCTGCATGAGGTTCTCGGTGACGTCCTCGTCGACCTCCAGGTCCTCGTTGCGGGTGACCCGGAACACGTCGTGCGAGACGATCTCCATGCCCTTGAAGAGCTGGCCGAGGTGCGCGGCGATCACGTCCTCGAGCGGGACGAACCGGTTCTGCGACACCGAGACGAACCGCGGCAGCTGCGAGGGCACCTTCACCCGGGCGAACACGGTGTGACCGTTCGCCGGGTTGCGCACGGTCACCGCGAGGTTGAGCGAGAGGCCGGAGATGTACGGGAAGGGGTGGGCGGGGTCGACGGCGAGCGGGGTGAGCACCGGGCGGATGCGGTCGCGGAACAGCCTGCGCATCTCGGTGCGCTCGTCGCGGGAGAGGTCGTCCCACCGGACGATCTCGATGCCCTCGGCGGCGAGGGCGGGCAGGATCTGCTCGTGGAAGCAGGCCGAGTGGCGGCGCGCCAGCTCGTCGGCGAGCGCGGCGATGCGGGCGAGCTCCTCACGCGGCTTCAGGCCGCTCTTCGTGCGCAGCAGCAGCCCGGTCGCCATGCGGCGCTTCATGCCGGCGACCCGGACCCGGAAGAACTCGTCCAGGTTGCTCGCGAAGATCGCCAGGAAGCGCACCCGTTCCAGCAGCGGGATCGAGGGGTCCTCGGCGAGCTCCAGCACCCGCTGGTTGAACTTGAGCCAGCTTTCCTCCCGGTTGAGGAAGCGCTCGGCGGGCAGCGGGGCGGGCTCGGCAGGTTCCGCTCCCTCTGGAACAGAGTGCACGACTCCGGCTGGCATATGACCAACCTGCCCTAACTTTGTGTACGGCACGTGAACTACGCAGCAACGGACACTTCAAGTTAGTCGGTCAATTCGGATTCGTCAGCCTTTGTCGAGCCGGGGTCCGAGCCGCTCACCTGCGGCGACGCCGTGGCGACGGGGGCCGCGGAGCCGCCGCCCGCGTCCGCCCGTGAATCGGCCGCCGCGCGCTCGGCGAGCTTCTTCCGCCGCGCCGCGAGCTTCGCCTGCTCGCGCAGCTCCCGCGCGCGGGCCCGCTCCTGCTCGCGCTGCTGCCGCTCTAACTCCTTGAGCCGCCGCTCCCGCGCCTTCTCCTGCTCCTTGAGCCGCCGCTCGCGCGCCTTCTCCTGCTCGCGCAGCTCCTTCTCGGACAGCGGCGCGGTGGTGACCGTGGTGATCGGCGGGGTGACCACCAGGCCGCGCGACTCCGCGCTGATCGTGGGATTGGGATCCAGGCGGTTGAGGCCGTTCCAGGCGAGGTTCACCAGGTGCGCGGCGACCACCTCGCGATGCGGCTTGCGCACGTCGAGCCACCACTGGCCGGTGAGCGCGACCATGCCCACCAGCATCTGCGCGTACATCGGGGCGTACCGCGGGTCGTAGCCGTGCGAGGCGGCGGCCTCGGCGAGCACGTCCTCGACCTGCCGGGCGATCTCGCTGATCAGGCTGGCGAAGGTGCCGGTGCCGGAGGCCGCGTGGGAGTCCCGCACCAAGATGCGAAAGCCCTCGCTGCTCTCCTCGATGTACTGGAGCATCGCGAGGGCGGCGCGTTCCAGCTTGAGCCGGGGAGGCGCATCGACCAGGGATTGCGTCACCATGCTGAGCAGGCGTTGCATCTCCCGGTCGACGACGACCGCGTAGATGCCCTCCTTGGCACCGAAGTGCTCGTAGACGACTGGCTTGGAGACCTTCGCCTTGGCGGCGATCTCCTCGATCGAGGTCCCGTCGAAGCCCTTTTCGGCGAAGAGAGCCCGGCTGACCCCGATCAACTGCTCGCGACGTTCCTTGCCGGTCATGCGTCTGCGGGATCGGGGTTCCGTCATATGTCAAATAATGGCGCGCGCGCCGGGGTGCGGAGCAAGTCGATCACACCGGCGCGCACTTCGGCGGCGAGGGTCATACGGGCTGTACCCGTTTCGCCGCCAGCCGTTGTGGATCAGGCCATCGCACGTCATATACCCAGCCGAGCAGCTCGAACCATCTGATCACTCTGGCGCTCGGATCGAGCTGGCCCTTGAGCGCGCCGTGCCGGGCGCAGGTCGGGTCGGCGTGGTGCAGGTTGTGCCAGGACTCGCCGAACGACGGGATGGCGAGCCA
>PKER01000046.1 GCA_002919115.1 bacterium | reverse complement strand
GGCCTGCGCGAGGCGGGCGCCCGGGTGGCGATCTGGAACCGCACCGAGGCGAAGGCGCGGGCGCTCGCCGAGGAGTTCGGCGTGGAGTCCGTCGACGGCGAGCGGGCGCGCGCGGGAGCCTGGGACCTGCTCGTGAACACGACGACGGTCGGCATGCGCGCGGCGGGCGGAGCGCCCGAGGAGGAGGACCCGCTCGACGCCCTCCCGCTCGACGTCGGCGCGCTGGGGCCGGGCCGGATCGTGGTCGACCTCGTCTACGGCAAGCGGGAGACGCCGCTCGCCGCCGCGGCGCGGGCCGCGGGCGCGAGCGTGATCGACGGGCTCGAGGTGCTGGTCCGCCAGGGCGTGCCGCAGTTCGAGCTCTGGACTGGGCGCCGCGCCCCTGTCGAGCGGATGCGCGCCGCCGCCCTGGCAGCGGGTTAGCCGCCGGGTCGCCTGAGGGGCAGCCCCCATAGCGCATGGGGGCGCCATGACTCAAGCGAGTTGGACGAAATGCCGAAGCGGGTGGAGGATGCCCGAAGCGAGACCCGACTACCTGCGGCCCGTACCCGCCGTCCTCGACGAGCCTGACGGGGGGCTCCGCGCGGCCGAGCCGGCCGACGAGGGCGCCCAGAGCGCCCCGCAGACGCCCGGGCTCACGCCGCCCAGCGGGCACGGGCACTCGGCGATGTTCCTCACGGACGTCATCGTGGACTGCGGCTTCGCCACGCGCGAGCGGGTGGACGAGGCGATCGCCGAGGCGCGGGTCGCTGGACGCGCGCCCGAGCAGATCCTGCTCGAGCGCAACGTGATCAGCTCCGAGCAGCTCTCGCGCGCCCTCGCCGAGCGCTACGGGCTCTACCACGTCGACCTCGCGACCTTCCACGTGGACATGGGCGCGGCGAACCTGATCTCGCCCAACGCAGCGCGCCGCTATCGGGCCGTGCCGATCAGCTACGTCGACGAGGGCACGCTGCTGCTCGCGATGGCGGACCCGGCGAACGTCATCGCGCTCGACGACATCCAGATGATCACCGGGCTCGCCTGCCAGGTCGCGGTCGCGAGCGAGGAGGACATCGAGGGGCTCATCCTGCGCCTGAGCACGCTCGAGAACGCCGTCACCGAGGCGCTCGAGGAGGGCCTCGAGGAGGAGGACGAGGTCGCTGACACGGCGGAGCTCGAGGAGTCGGCGGGGGATGCCCCGGTCATCAAGCTCGTCTACTCGATCCTGGGGCAGGCCGTCAACGAGGGCGCCTCCGACGTGCACTTCGAGGCGGGCGAGAAGGAGATGCGCGTGCGCTTCCGAGTGGACGGCGTGCTCTACGAGGCGGCGCGGGTGCCCAAGCGGATGATCCCGGGCGTGATCTCGCGCCTGAAGATCATGTGCGACCTCGACATCGCCGAGAAGCGCGTGCCGCAGGACGGGCGCGTGGGCGTGACGGTCGAGGACCGCAAGGTCGACCTGCGGATCACGACGCTGCCGACCCAGCGCGGGGAGGGGGCGGTGATCCGCATCCTCGACAAGACCGCGGCGCTGCGCTCGCTCGACGAGCTCGGCATGAACGGCGCCGCCCGCGAGCACTTCGAGAAGGCGATCCGCAAGCCCTACGGGGCGATCCTGGTGACCGGCCCGACGGGGTCGGGCAAGTCGACGACGCTGTACGCCGCGCTCGCCGAGATCAACGCGGTCGAGAAGAACATCATCACGATCGAGGACCCGGTCGAGTACCGGCTCGAAGGGATCAACCAGATCAACGTGAACCGCCGCGCCGGCCTCACGTTCGCGACCGGCCTGCGCTCGGTGCTGCGCGCCGACCCGGACATCATCATGGTCGGCGAGGTGCGCGACGCGGAGACCGCGCGGATCGCGATCGAGTCGGCGCTCACCGGCCACCTGGTGCTCACGACGCTGCACACCAACGACGCCCCCGGCGCCGTCGCCCGCCTGCTCAAGATGGGCATCGAGAGCTTCCTGATCGCCTCGGCGATCGACACCGTCGTCGCCCAGCGCCTCGCCCGCAAGCTCTGCTCGCACTGCAAGCGCCGCACCGTGCTGCGCCGCGACGCGCTGCTCGCCGAGGGCTTCCGCGTGGGCGGGGACATCGAGGCCTACGAGCCCGTCGGCTGCCCCCGCTGCAGCGGCACCGGCTACCGCGGCCGCGTGGGCCTGTTCTCGGTGATGCCGATGAGCGACCGCATCAAGGACCTCACCGTGAGCCACGCACCCGAGTCCGAGCTCACCCGGGTCGCCCGCGAGGAAGGCATGCTCACCCTCCTGGAGGACGGCCTGAACAAGGTGCGCGACGGCGTGACGAGCATCCAGGAAGTCGCACGCGTGTCGCGGTAGGGGGCACGCGCGGGCGCCCACCTCGACGCCCGGGCGCTAAAGACAACCCGCCCGCGCGCCGATCAAAGCTGCGATGGGTATCGACTTCTCAGAGGTCCTCCGCCGGATGGTCGAGATGCGCGCCTCCGACGTGCATCTGAGCCCCGGGTTCCGGCCGGCGATGCGCGTGCGGGGCGCGATCAAGCCGATGGAGGACTTTCCCGAGCTGACCCCCACGGACACGCGCGAGATCGTCTACTCGATCCTCAACGACGCCCAGCGCAAGGACTTCGAGAACAACCTCCAGCTCGACTTCGCGTACGCGGTCCCGGGCGTCGCGCGCTTCCGTGTCAACGCGTTCTTCCAGCGCGGCTCGATCTCGGCCGCGTTCCGCCTGATCCCCTACGAGATCCTCTCGCTCGAGGAGCTCGGCCTGCCGAAGGTGCTCGAGGAGTTCTGCCGCAAGCCGCGCGGGTTCGTGCTCGTCACGGGCCCGACCGGCTCCGGCAAGTCGACGACGCTCGCCTCGATGATCGATCTGATCAACCGCGAGCGCGACGAGCACATCCTCACCATCGAGGACCCGATCGAGTTCCTGCACGGGCACAAGCGCTGCATCGTCAACCAGCGCGAGGTGGGGGCGGACGCGACCGACTTCGCCGCTGCGCTCAAGGCGGCGCTGCGCGAGGACCCCGACGTGATCCTGGTCGGCGAGATGCGCGACCTCGAGACGATCTCGACCGCGCTCACCGCGGCGGAGACCGGCCACCTCGTCTTCGCGACGCTGCACACGCAGTCCACCTCGCAGACCGTGGACCGGATCATCGACGTCTTCCCGCCGCACCAGCAGCAGCAGGTGCGGATGCAGCTCTCGATCGCGCTGCAGGGGATCGTCACCCAGCAGCTTCTGCCGACCGCGGACGGGTCGGGGCGCGTGGTCGCGGCCGAGGTGCTCGTGCCGACGCCCGCGATCCGCAACCTGATCCGCGAGGGCAAGACGCACCAGATCTACTCCGCGATCCAGACCTCGGGCGCGATCGGCATGCAGACCATGGACGCGCACCTGGCGCAGCTCGTGCGGATGGGCAAGATCACGCGCACGCTCGCCGAGCAGCGCTCGATGCAGCCCGAGGAGCTCAAGCGGCTGCTCGCCGGCATGCCCGGGATGCAGGCGCCCGCGATGGCGACAGCGTGAGGTAGCGCGCAGTGGCGACGTTCGCGTTCAAGGCCGTCGACATCAGCGGGGCCGCCGCCCAGGGCGAGATCGAGGCGGCGAGCAAGGCGCAGGTCACCGAGCAGCTGCGCCAGCGCGGGCTGATCGTCCTCGACGTCAGCGAGAAGCACGAGGCCTTCAAGCTCGAGTCGGTCTTCCAGCGCTTCAAGAGCGTCAAGGTCCGCAGCCTCGCGATCTTCTCCCGCCAGTTCGCGACGCTGATCGGCTCGGGCATGCCGATGCTGCGCTCGCTGCACACGCTGGAGGACCAGACCGAGGACGAGATGCTGAAGCGGGCGATCGCCTCGCTGCGCCAGGACGTGGAGGCGGGCAGCTCGGTCTCGGCGGCGATGGAGCGCCAGCCCGGCGTCTTCGACCAGCTCTTCCGCTCGATGGTCAACGCCGGCGAGAGCTCCGGCCGGCTGGAGGACGCGCTCGACCGCACCGCGGCGCAGATCGAGCGCCTGGACGCGCTGCGCCGCCAGGTCAAGTCCGCGCTCGCCTACCCGGCGATCGTCTTCACCTTCGCGATCCTGGCGATGATGGCCGTGGTCGCGTTCATCGTCCCGGTCTTCGTCGAGATCTTCGAGGAGATGTCCGCCGAGACGCCGGGCGTCTCGGCGGAGCTGCCGCTGCCCACGCAGATCACGGTGAGCATCTCCGACTTCATCACCCAGCGCTGGTACGCGCTGTTTCTGATCATCGGCCTCTCCGCGTACGGGTTCGTGCGCTGGAAGAAGACCGAGCGCGGCCGGATGCAGTGGGACCGGATCAAGCTGCGGATGCCGGCCCACGTCGGCGACGTGGTCCACAAGGTCGCGCTGGCGCGGTGGTCGCGCACCTTCGCGGGCACGGTCGCCTCGGGCGTGCCGATGCTCCAGGCGATCAAGGTCGCGGGCGCGACCTCGGGCAACGCGGTCATCGAGGAGGCGATGAACGACGTCTACGACTCGGTCCGGACGGGCGGCAGCATCGCCAAGCCGCTCATGGAGAACCCCGCCTTCCCGGCGATGGTCGCGCACATGGTCTCGGTGGGCGAGGACTCCGGCCAGCTCGAGACCATGCTCGAGAAGATCGCGGACTTCTACGAGACCGAGGTGGACGCGAAGGTCAAGGCGCTCACCTCGCTGATCGAGCCGCTGATGATCGCCTTCGTGGGCGCCGGCGTCGGCTTCATCGTGATCTCGATGTACCTGCCAATCTTCT
>PKER01000038.1 GCA_002919115.1 bacterium | reverse complement strand
ATCGTCTCCGACGAGGAGGCGCTCGAGATCCTGCGCGTCGAGTCGGGACGGCCGCGCTTCGGGCGCGAGATGACGACCAGGACGATCCCTCAGGAGGCGGGCATCAACGAGCGCGCCGTGAGCTTCACGAAGGGCTGCTACATCGGCCAGGAGACGGTCGCGCGCCTCCACTACAAGGGCAAGCCGAACCGGCACCTCCGCGGCCTGCGGCTGAGCGGGCCCGCCGCCGCGGGCGACCCCGTGCGGCTCGGCGACCGCGAGCTCGGCACGGTCGGCACGGCCGCCCTCTCCCCGGCGCTCGGCCACATCGCGCTCGCGATCCTGCGGCGCGAGGCGGAGCCCGGCGACGTCGTCACGGTCGGCGAGGGCACCGAGGCGACGGTCGTCGAGCTGCCGTTCACCGGCGCGCCGGACAGCGCGGCCGCTTAGGCTTGCCCCCGGTATGAGGTTCCGGGAGGACGTCACCGGCGCGTGGCGCCGCGGCGCCGCATCGCTCGCCGTCCTGGGCTGCCTCGCGCTCGCCGCCTGCGGTGGCGGCGAGGACTTCGCGAACGAGCCCCGGCCCGCCGCCCCCGTCAACCTGAGCGCGGCGATCACCGAGCGCGGGCTGCTGGTCTCGCCGCGCAGGGTGGGCGCCGGCGTGGTCGAGATCACGATCACGAACCAGACCGCCGAGAACGCCACCGTCGAGCTCGAGGGCCCCTCCCCCGCGCCCGCCGCCGAGGTGCCCGCGGGCGGCACCGGCAGCCTCAGGGCGAACCTCGAGCAGGGCGAGTACCGGGTCTCGGCCGAGCCCGCCACCGACCGCACCGTGCGCCTGCGCGTGGGCCCGCCGCGGCCCAGCTCCTCGAGCGAGCTGCTGTTGCCCTGAGCGACTCCGGGGCCGCCGGGGCGCCTCTGCCGCCCGCGCTACTCGGCGCTCTCGGCCTGCGCTGCGGCGGCGACCAGCGACTCGATGCGGGCCAGGCAGCGCTCGACGTCGGCGACCATCGAGTCGAGCTCGTCGCGCGCGGACTCGGCGCTCTTCGTGACGCCGGTGAGCGACTTGCGGATGCGGTTCGCGCGCTTGAGCGTCGCCTCGGCCTCCTCGGCGGCGTCGCGCACGCCGGCGGCGTCGACCTCGAGGGTCTCGGCGGCGGCCGCCAGCACGCGGGCGCGCACGTAGCGGTACACCAGCCGCAGCGCCAGCGGGTCGGGCTCCTCGCGGTCGAGGACGGCGATGATCTTGTTGCCCTGGTACTCGGTGAGCTCGTCGAGCCCCGAGGGCACCTTGTCCTCGCCCGCGACCACGAGCACCGCGTAGGCGGCGTCGCGCTCGGCCATGCAGCCGTTGAGCTCGGACCAGGCGTCGTTGCGCGAGAGCCGCTTGTTCTTCGCCTCGAAGACGACCGTGGCCAGGGGCGTGCCCACCGCGCCGCCGATCTCGACCACGGTGTCGCCCTTCTTGCCGCCGGCCTCGCTGGAGGCGTCGCCGGTGTGGTGCGCGGCGTCGCCGTGCCCCGCGGCGATCTCCTCGACGGTCGCGTGCACGAGCTCCTCGAAGCTACGGCCCTTGGCCGTGCCGCGCTCGGCCTCCTCGGCGACGCGCTGGTCGGCCTCCTGGCGCTCGAGCACGCGCGCGAGCTTCTCGTTGAGCTCGGCGACGCGCTGCTGCATCGCGCGCGACTCGCTCGCGTAGTGCTCGCGCAGGCGCTCCACCTCGCGCCGGTGGCGCTCCTCGGCATCGAGCATCGCCTTGCCGAGGCGCGCCTGGATCGCGACCAGCGGGTTGGACCCGTCCTCGGCGGTGAGCGTGCGCAGGAGCTGCTCGCGGTGCTCGCGGGTCTCGTTGGCGATGATCTGCTTGATCTGGGCCTGCACCGAGTCGCTGCGCTCGATGCCGAAGGTCGTCTCGAGGTGCTTGGCGAGCGCCTCGGCGCCCTCGTCGAGCGTGCTGTTCAGGCGCTTCTCGAGCTCGCCGATGCTCGCCTCGACCTCGCGGCGCACGTAGTCGACGTTCGCCGCGGTCTCCTCGCTGTCGAGCACCCGCGCGCCGATCTCGATCGCCTTGCGGACGGTGTCGGTGGCGGGCTTGCCGAGCTGCTGGCGTTCGCGCACCAGGTGCGCGGCACGCTCGTCCTCGACGGTCAGCGACTCGATGACGATCCGGCCGTCGAGCGCGCGGACGGTGCCGTCGGCGCGGTCCTCGCTGAAGCTGAGCTGTGGGCGTTCGGAGGCTTCCATCGGTGATTGGGTCGGCGCACGGGGCGCGGATCTGACGAGCGCGCGCCCGCGAGAAGACGGGCCTTCGAAGGTAGACCCGGGCCCGGACGGGAAGTGGGAGCGACGCGGCGCTGGCCGGTTTACGATCGGGTTTCCACGAACGAGAGAGGAGCACCGTGGCAACTGATCTGTCCGAGATCTCGACGCTCGACGTCGAGCCAGGCACGCTGCCCGCGACCATGCCGGCGTGGGTGATCCGTCCGGAGCGCGAAGGGGAGCCGAAGGACGCGTTCCAGCTCGAGGAGATCGAGGTGCCCGAGCCGGGCCCGTTCGAGGTGATCGTCCGCGTGATGGCGGCGGGCGTGAACTTCAACAACGTCTGGGCCGCGCTGGGCAAGCCCGTGTCCGTGTTCGGCTACGGCGACCACCCGCAGTACGGCCACCACATCGGCGGCTCGGACGCGTCGGGCATCGTCTGGAAGGTCGGCGAGGGCGTGACCCGCTGGCAGCCCGGCGACGAGGTCGTCATCCACTGCAACCAGGCGTCGTACGAGGACGTCGAGGTGCACGGGCTCGACCCGCTCGCCGCGCCCAGCCAGCGCATCTGGGGATACGAGACCACCTGGGGCTCGTTCGCCCAGTTCACGAAGGTGCAGGCGCAGCAGCTGCTGCCCAAGCCGCGGAACCTGTCGTGGGTCGAGTCCTCGGCCTACGGCCTCACGTACTTCACCGCGTACCGCATGCTGATCAACCGGGCCAAGCTCCAGGCCGGGCACAACGTCCTGATCTGGGGCGCGGCGGGCGGCCTCGGCGTGTTCGCCACCCAGATCTGCAAGGCGGCCGGGGCGAACGCAGTGGGCGTGGTCTCCTCGCCCGAGAAGGGCGAGCTCGTCAAGCAGCTCGGCGCCGTCGACTACATCGACCGCAACGAGTTCGCGGGCATGATGCGCCGCGGCGGCGAGACCCCCGAGGAGGAGAAGGAGCGCTTCAAGGTCTCGCGGGCCTTCGCCAAGCGCGTCAAGGAGATCCTCGGCGACGCGCCCGACATCGTCTTCGAGCACGTCGGCAAGGCGACGTTCCCGACGTCCGTGTTCACGGTCAAGCCGTTCGGCAAGGTCGTGATCTGCGGCGCCACCTCGGGGTACGAGCTCGACTTCGACGTGCGGTACCTGTGGATGCGCCAGAAGGAGATCCTCGGCTCGCACTTCGCGAACGCGTACGAGTGCCAGCAGGCCAACCAGCTCATGGCCGAGGGCAAGATCCGCCCCGTGCTGTGGAGGGCGATGGGCTTCGACGGCGTCCCTGAGGCCCACCAGCTCCTGCACGAGAACAAGCACCTGGGCAAGATCGCGATCCTCGCCGGCGCCACCGACAACGACGAGGGCAGGCACGAGGACGGCCCGGGCGCGATCTGGGCGGAAGTCGGCGCCTGACCGGCCCGCTGCGCGGGGCGCGGGCCGCCCTGCGGGCGCCGGTGAGCGGCCCTCGCCCCGCCAGTGGATAGGATGCGCGCGCGATGCACGTCAACTACATCGACTGGCACGTGATCCCGTTCCGCGCCGACCGGTTCCTCGAGACCTGGCGCCCGGCACTCGACCGCGCCCTCGCCGCCGGCGCGAGCGCCTGCTACATCACGCGCGACATCGACGACCCCCTGCACTTCCGCCAGGTCTCCGTCTGGGAGAACAAGGAGGACTTCGAGGCGTACTGGGCGTCGGACGAGATCGCCGCGCTCCGCGAGAAGGCGGTCTCGCTGTTCCACAAGCCCGTCCTGCCGAGCTGGCACTCGCTGGCGGCGATCGCCACCGTCGACGAGGACTAGCCCGGCCACCGCGCCGACCCGGACGCGCCCGCGCCGACGGGCTCACCCACGCACGCCAACGTTCAGCCCTGGTCGTCGAAAAACGCACACCAGGGCTGAACGTCCGGGCAGCCCGCGCGCACGTTCAGCCGTAGTCGTCGAAAAACGAAGGCCAGGGCTGAACGTTCGGTTGGCTATCGCCCGCCCCGCCGGGTAACCCGCAGTGACATGACCACCGTCGCAGGGCGCCGCGCGGGCGCGATCGACTGGCGGGTCGCCGGTGTCGCGGTGGCGGTCGTGATCGTCGTGTCGCTGGTCGGCGGCCTCGCGACCGACACCGATTCGGACTGGTACCGCGGCCTCGACCGCCCCTCGTTCCAGCCTCCCGGGGCGGCCTTCGGGATCGTCTGGACGGCCCTGTACGCGCTGATCGCCGTCTCGATCACGCTCACCGTCTCGCGCGCCACCGGCGCCGAGCGCCGCGCGCTGATCGGCCTGTGGGCGGCCAACCTGCTGGTGAACGTGGCGTGGACCTGGATCTTCTTCCAGGCCCACAGCCCCGTGGCCGCCGGCATCGAGATCCTCGTGCTCCTCGGCAGCACGCTGGCGCTGATCGCCCGCTCCGCGCCGTGGTCGCGAACCGGGGCGCTGCTGCTCGTGCCCTACGCGCTCTGGGGCGCGTTCGCGACCGTCCTCACCTGGACGATCGCGCTCTCCAACTGAGCGCCGCCTCGCGCCCTACGCTCTGGTCC
>PKER01000329.1 GCA_002919115.1 bacterium | reverse complement strand
CGTGACCTCGCCGAGCACCGCCACGTCCTCGTGGGCCAGGTAGTCCTCCCAATCCGCCCAGGGGAAGATCTCCTCTAGTTCCTCGCCGCTCTGGCCCGTGGCGCGCACCGTCCAGAACCACCGGATCGGCATCCGCTGGAGGTCGTCGTGGATGCGCCGCATGCCTGTGGGGGTGGTCTCCGCCTGCATGTTCAGCATCTCGCCCGCGATGGTGGTCGTCCCCCGCCGCAGGGCGTACTCGCCGTAGGAGTCGGGCGTCGCGATCATCCACGGGTGGGCGTGGGGCTCCACGTAGCCGGGCAGCACGTACGCCCCCTGCGCGTCGATCACCTCCGTGTCCGGCCCCGACCCGTGCACCTCGCCGACGGCGGCGATGCGGCCGCTGGTGATCGCGACGGAGCCCTCGAGGATCTCCTGTGAGTGGACGTTCACGAGGCGGGCGTTCTCGACGATCCGCTCCGCGGGGCGGCGGCCCATGGCGACCGCCGTGAGTTCCTCGAGGACCTGGGACGTGGCTGGTGCAGGGAGCATGTTCTGAATAGAAAGTCTGGCTATCCGGTCAACAAAGTAGAGATGGTGGTAGCATATCTGCATGAGCAGTTATGAAGGGTCTAGTCCAGTGATCGAGGTGGCTGCCGAGTCCAGTCCCGCGCAGGGGATCCTGGAGCGGATCGGCCCCGGCCATTCGGTGTTCATCGCGGGCGAGTGGGTGACGCCGGGCGGCGACGAGGTCGAGGTCCGCTCGCCAGCGACCGACGAGGTGATCGCGACGGTCGCCACCTGTGACGGCAACGACGTCGACCGGGCCGTGGCGGCGGCCTCGGCTTCGTTCGAGGCGGGGGAGTGGAGCGGCACGCCGCTCGCGAAGCGCGCCGCCCTGTTCGACCGCGTGGCGCAGATCCTCAAGGAGGACAGGGAGGCGATCGCGACGCTGGAGACCCTGGACTCCGGCGGGACGATCCGCCGGACCATGGTGGACCCGCTGTCTCAGTACTTCCGTGACATCGCGAGCCTCCTGCGGCGCTCGTCGGAGGAGGAGGGCCTGCCCTACGCCGACCGGCCGGTGCCGGCGTTCAGCATCCTGCGTCGCGACCCGGTCGGCGTCTGCGCCCTGGTCACGCCCTGGAACTTCCCGGCGCTGATGTCCGCCTACAAGCTCGCGCCGTCGATCGCGGCCGGGAACTCGGTGGTCATCAAGCCGGCGCTGGAGGCGCCGCTCAGCACGATCCGCCTCGTCGAGGCGTTCACCAAAGCCGGCCTGCCGCCGGGCGTCGTCAACCTGGTCCAGGGCGACGGCCCGGGCGTCGGCGAGGCGCTCGTCGCGCACCCGGATGTGCGGAAGGTCTCGTTCACGGGCTCGACCGCGACCGGGCGCCGGGTGATGCAGCTCGCCGCCGCCGACATCAAGAGCGTCACGCTCGAGCTCGGCGGCAAGTCGCCCAACGTGCTGCTCGACGACGCGGACCTAGACGAGGCGCTGCCCGGCTCGCTGTTCGCGATCTTCCTCCACAGCGGCCAGATCTGCGTCTCGGGCTCGCGCCTGCTGGTGCCGCGGAGCATGGAGGAGGAGGTGGTGGAGCGCCTCGTCCAGCTCGCCTCCACCCTGAAGATCGGCGACCCGCTCGACCGCTCGACCGACGTCGGGCCGCTGATCTCGGCCAAGCAGCTTGCGCGCGTGCGGGGGTACATCGACGGGGCCGTGGCCGAGGGCGCCGCGGTCGCCGCGGGGGGCACCGAGCCCCCGGAGGTCGAGCCCCGGCTCGCGCGGGGGCACTACGTGCGCCCCACGATCCTGACCGGCGTCGACAACCGGATGACGGTCGCCCGCGAGGAGGTCTTCGGGCCGGTCCTCGCGGTCATTCCCTACGACGATGAAGAGGAGGCCATAGCGTTGGCGAACGACTCGGATTACGGCCTCGCGGCCGGAGTCTGGAGCCGCAGCATCCCCAGGGCCGTGAACGTCGCCCGGAAGCTGCGGGCGGGCACCGTGTGGGTGAACGAGTGGCACATGCTGCGCCACGACGCGCCCTACGGCGGATTTGGGCAGAGCGGTATCGGACGCGAGCACGGCGACTACGGCTTGGCTCAGTACCTCGAGCCCAAGCACATCCACGTCTCGGTCGCCCCGACTCCCTACAAGGTGCTGTTCGGCAATGTCTGAGGCGACGATCGAGAAGCTGCACGTCAACGGGCCGGAGGAGCTGCTCGCGCTCGCCGGCAGGGAGCTCGGCCCGAGCCGCTGGGTGACGATCGACCAGGAGCGGATCGACACGTTCGCCCGCGCCGTGGACGACCAGGAGTGGATCCACGTCGACGTCGAGCGCGCCAAGGCCGAGGGCCCGTTCGGGAACACGATCGCGCACGGCCTCCTGCTCGTCGCGCTCGCGCCGCCGCTGCTCCACGAGCACCTGGAGATCACGGGCTTCCGGCTGAGCGTGAACTACGGGATCAACAAGGTCCGGTTCCCCGCCACGGTCGTGGAGGGCTCGCGGGTGCGCGTCCACTTCACGATCCCGGAGGTGACCGAGGTGAAGGGCGGCTACGACGTGCCCATCGACTTCAAGGTCGAGATCGAGGGGAACGGCGAGAAGCCCGCGGCCGCCGGCCAGATCGTCCTGAGGCACCTGACATGACCACCGAGATCAAGGGCACGCAGGTGAACGGCAACGGCAACGGGGTCGGCGCCGAGACGCTGCTCGAGCGCCCGGAGCAGCTCTCCGACGAGTACCGCAAGGTCCTCATCGAGACGCTCATCATCGCCGCGCAGCAGGAGGTTGTCGTCATGCCGTGGCAGGCGACGGCCTTCGAGACGGCCCCCGACCTCGGCGCGAAGATCTCGATCGCGGGGTCGATCCAGGACGAGCTGGGCCACGCCAACCAGTGGTGCCTGGCCCTGGACGGCCTCGGCTACGACTCGCGCGAGGCGATCTTCGGCGTCGCGCCCGAGGACTACAAGACGGTCTTCGTCGAGCACTTCAAGATCCGGGACTACGTCGAGTTCGTGATGGCGCAGGCCTTCTTCGACCGCGGCGGCCGGCTGTGGACGCTCGACTTCGAGAAGCACTCGTCGTGGGCGCCGATGCGGCGCGTGGCCAAGAAGGTCAACTTCGAGCAGGCATTCCACGTCTTCCACGGGGCCCAGTGGACGCGCTACTACCTCGACTCGAGCGAGGACATGCGCCGGCACGTCACCCAGCTGGCGCAGGAGCTGTTCCCGCACGGCCAGCAGTGGTTCGGCGCCCCGGACAGCCGCAAGTCGCGCAAGGGGCAGCTCGACTTCCGCATCCGCGGCTGGTCCAACGACGAGATGCGCGCGAAGTGGATGAAGTCGATCGCGGCGTTCGCGCGGCGCGCCGGCTTCGAGCTCCCCATCAAGTACGACGAGGGCACCGGCCAGTACGTCTCGACGATCCCCTTCCCGCTGCTCTACGACAACGAGAAGCGTGCCTGGGGCACGGAGGAGGTCGACTGGAGCGACGTGATCGCCCTGTGGCGGCGCGGCGGCCCGGACAAGCTCGAGATCGTCAGCAAGATCCACAACGAGGAGTGGGGGTCGGACCTGTGGTGAGCGACCGCCTCGACCTGACCGCGCAGGTCATGGAGGTGGTCGCGGACGTCCGCGACCCCCACCTCTGGCTGGGGCTCGGGCAGATGGGGATGATCGACCGCGTCGACGTGGACGAGGACGGGCGGGTGGAGGTCGCCCTCTGCTACCCGTGCCTCGGTTGCCCGGCGACGGAGATGATCGAGTCCTCCGTCCGCAACAGGGTCGGGAAGCTGGACGGGGTCACGGAGGTCAAGGTGATCCGCTCCTGGCGCCGCACCTGGTCGAAGGACGACCTGGACCCCGCGGCCGTGGAGCCCCTGCGCGAGTTCGGGATCCAGGTGTAGGCCCGTAGGAGGGCCGTGCCCGGCGAACGCCCAGGACCTCGTTTCGCATATTCTCGACTATCCCTATGGAAAAAGTAGGCTAATATCCCGGACTATCTGTATGAGCAGTTATTCAGCTGAGAAGTTCAAGGAGCTGGCCCCGAAGGTCGACGCCGCTCCGCGGACCTGGTTCGAGGTCTTCGGCAGGCGGACCCCGGCGGAGTTCCTCCGCCACATCGGGTCGGTGGAGGCGGCCAACGAGCGGCTCGCTCGGGCGCGCGCCGAGAAGATCTACGACGAGCACAACTGGATCGAGCTCTGCCTGGTGCCCAGGTCGGAGACGATCGCGATCCTGCCCTCCGCCGGGGCGGGCCAGATCGGGGTCTGCTGATGGCGACCTTCCGCGACATCCTGGGCACGCCGGGCGAGGACCAGCTCGCCCTCGCGGACGGCCGCTGGATCCTCGGCCACTGGTACGTGAAGGTGATCTGCAACGGCCGCTCGGTCGGCGACTTCACCTCGCTGGCCGGCATGCTCCAGGAGGAGCTCGGCCAGACGCGCGCCTGGTTCCAGATCCTCGAGGACCGCTACGGGCTCGTGCCGCTGGAGCTCGAGCACGGCCGCCAGGCTGACGACGTGCTGAGCCCCGAGGCGCTGGACGCGCCGCCGGAGAGCTGGGCCGACTTCGTCGCCACCGCGACGATCGCAGAGCTCGCGCTGCTCTCCCTCTCGGAGGCGATCAAGGAGCGCGCGGGAGACGACGAGGAGGTCGCCGGCCTGCTCGAGAAGTCCTTCCAGGAGGAGTTCTTCCACCAGCTCCTCGTCACCGGCTGGCTCCACGACCTGGGCGCGCGCGAGGCCGAGGACGCCGCGCAGGCGCTGCGGCGGCGGCTGC
>PKER01000218.1 GCA_002919115.1 bacterium | reverse complement strand
CGCTCGGCGGCGGCGGCCTCGGCCTTCGGCGCTGCGTTCTGCCGCGGCTTGGCGGCGCGCTTTCGGTCCCGGCGCGGGCTGCGGCTGCCGGGGCGGATCGAGGGGAGGTTTCCGAAGACGCCGGGCGCGTTCTCCGCCGGGTCCTTCTCGGATCGCTCAGACATGTGATTGAGATTGCGTCGGCGAGGTAACCACCTCGTACCCTCTCTCGCGAGGGCAATGTAGCTCCCAGGATCCACTGGCGTTGCTGCAAAGCGTCGCGCGCCCCTCGGACGGCTCGCGGCGAGCTTGCAAGAACGTCTCCAGGAAGCCCGGGAGGAAGAGGTAAGGCGTTGACTTGGTTGAGCCAATGGCTACGATTCGGGCAGACTCTTGAGGCCTGCGCGCGCTGGGATCCACACCCGGCGGGGGTGAGGCGGATCCGCTTCGATCCGCGCTTTTTTTGCAGCGAAGCCGGGGCTCAGTCTCTCGAACGGCGCCAGAGCGTCCCGACGGGACGCCGCCAAGACAACCTAGATCCGACCATCACATAGAGAGGCCAAGCGAGTGCTAGTCGCGGAACTGCAGGAACTGGAGGAGGTAAAGGCTCTCCTCGCGAAGGGGAGGGACGAGGGAGTCATCGGCTACGCGGAGATCGCGAGCGCGCTCTCCGAGGTCGAGGTCGACGACAGCGACATCGAGGAGCTCTACGCCTACCTCGAGAGTCAGGGCGTCGAGCTCGTCGATGACCTCGATCCGGCGCAGCCGGCCGATGTGCCCGGCGACCGGCGCCGGCGCCGGCGCTCGGCGGCGCTCGACCTCAAGCCGGACGTCACCACCGACTCCCTGCAGCTCTTCCTGAAGGACATCGGCAAGGTCCGGCTCCTGACCGCGCAGGAGGAGGTCGAGCTCGCGCAGCGGATCGAGCGCGGCGACCTCGACGCGAAGCAGAAGATGGTCGAGTCGAACCTCCGCCTCGTGGTCTCGATCGCGAAGAACTACCGCAACCAGGGCCTGCCCTTTCTCGACCTGATCCAGGAGGGCACGCTCGGTCTCGTCCGCGCCGCGGAGAAGTTCGACTACCGCAAGGGCTTCAAGTTCTCGACCTACGCGACGTGGTGGATCCGCCAGGCGATCGCCCGCGCGCTCGCCGACAAGGCGCGCACGATCCGCATCCCGGTGCACGTCGTGGAGAAGCTGAACAAGATCGGCCGCGCCGAGCGCAAGCTGGTCACCGAGCTGGGCCGCGAGCCCACGCCGGAGGAGATCGCCGAGGTCACCGGCATCGACCCGGAGGAGGTCGACCAGATCAAGCGCTCCGCCCAGGCGCCGGTCTCGCTCGAGAAGCCGGTCGGCGACGAGGAGGAGTCGGAGTTCGGCCAGTTCATCGCCGACGAGAAGGCCGAGTCGCCCTTCGAGCGCGCCGCTGACCTGCTCACCAAGGAGGCGCTGCGCGAGGCGCTGGAGAACCTCTCCTACCGCGAGCGCCGCGTGCTCGAGCTGCGCTACGGGCTCGGCGGCGAGCACCCGCGCACGCTCGACGAGGTGGGCCGCACCTTTAACGTCACGCGCGAGCGCATCCGGCAGATCGAGAACCAGTCGCTCAAGAAGCTTCAGTCGCTGGCCGAGGCGCAGAAGCTGCGCGACGTCGCCTAGCCGCAACGTTCAGCCCTGGTATTCGAAAAACGCGCACTACGGCTGAACGTCGAGGCGGGCCCGCGGGACTTTCAGCCCTAGTGTTCGGAAAACGGCGACCAGGGCTGAACGTGGGATTGGGCTAGCGGCAGCTTCGGCCGCTGCAGTCGCGCATCCGCGCGAGGCGCTTCGCGAGCTCGGCGCGCACCCGCGCGTACCGGGGGTCGTCGATCACGTTGCGGAGCTGCGCCGGGTCCCTGCGCAGGTCGTAGAGCTCGTCGCGGTCGCCGTCGCGCTCGACGTACGTGTAGCGCGCCGTGCGCAGGCCCTGGAACTGGTCGGCCTTGCGCTCGAAGACCTCGATCAGCACCGCGCGGTCGGCGCCCGCGGGACGCAGCGCCCGGGTGAGCGGGACGCCGTCGACCGGCTCGTTCGGGCGCGCCTTGGCGGCGGCGAGGAACGTCGCCGCGAAATCGGTGTTCACGACCGGGTTCTTGGTCTTGACGCCCTCGGGGAAGCCGGGGCCGCGGACCAGCAGCGGCACGAGGATCGACTCGTCGTACGGGCGGGACTTCCCCGAGTCGATGCGGTGCTGGCCGCGCAGGTAGCCGTTGTCGGAGGTGAAGACGACGATCGTGTTCTCGAGCTCCCCGGCGCGGCGCAGCTCGCGCACGAGCCCCGCGACCAGCTCGTCCACCGCGAGCAGCGACTCGAGCTGGCTCACGTAGGTCGCGTCGATCTTGCGCAGCCGCTCGCCGCGCAGGCGCTTCTCCGAGCGCACGTTCGCCGGCTTGTCGCTCACGTCGGCCTCGTCGAAGGCGGGTCCCCGCGGGGCGCGCACGCCCTCGAACGCGCCGTGGTGGCGCGCGGCCGGCAGCGGGTTGCGGTCCGAGCCGGGCGGCACCTTGCCGTGGTGCGGGGCGGGGGTGGCGACCCAGAGGAAGAACGGCTCCTCCTGCCGCGCCGCCCGCCGCACGAAATCGCGGCCGAAGCGGGCCAGTACGTCGGTCTTGTAGTCCTCCTCGGCGTCCCCGAAGTGCTGCAGCTTGCCGTTGACGTTCACGTCGTAGTCGAACGGCCGCGTCTTCGTCCGCGACGGGAGCCCGTACCACTCGTCCCAGCCGGGGGGCACGTACTCCGGGCCGCCGTGCTCCTCCTTGCCGTAGCCGTTCAGGTACTTGCCGACGAACCCGGTCCGGTAGCCCGCGCGGCGCAGCCAGACCGGCAGCGTCTCCTGTTGGTCGAGGCGCCCGATGCCGCCCTTCGGCGCGCTGTTGTCGAGCACGCCGTGGTTGTGTGCGTAGCGGCCGCTCAGAAACGTCGCGCGCGACGGGCAGCAGAGCGGGAAGCTCGCGACCGCGGCCTCGAAGGTGACGCCCGCGTCGCCCAGAAGGCGCCGCGTCCGCGGCATCGCGCGCATCGTGTCCAGCGCCTGGTCGTCGGTCATCACGACGACGATGTTCGGCGCCCCCGGGGCGGCCCGGCCGCGCTCGGGCTGGGTCTCGGTCTCCGGCTCCGAGCGCGAGCAGGCGGCGAGCGCCAGGAGCGTGCAGAGGGCGGCGAGGAGGCGAGCAGGCATCCCCGATTGTCTAGCAGCGCCGGACGCGTACCGGCGCCGAGGCCCGGCGGGCCGCCCTAAAGCGCCCCCGCCCGCGGCCCGATAAGGAGGCGATGGCTTTCGATATCGACGCCGCGCTCCGCTACCTGATCGAGCACGGGGGATCCGACCTGCACGTGAAGGTCCCGTCGCCGCCGATGGCGCGCATCGACGGCGACCTGCGCCCGGTGGAGGGCACCGAGCCGCTGAGCCCGGAGGACACCGAGGCGGCGCTCGCCCACATCATCACCGACGAGCGCGTGCGCGCCGAGTTCGACGCCGACGGCGAGGCCGACTTCTCGTACGCGATCCCCGGCCTCTCCCGCTTCCGCGTCAACGCCTTCCGCCAGCGCGGCCACGTCTCGATCGTGCTGCGCGCGATCCCGTTCCAGGTGAAGAGCATCGACGAGCTCGACCTGCCGCCGGTCATCCGCAAGCTCGCCGACGAGCAGCGCGGGATCGTGCTGCTCACCGGCACCACCGGCTCGGGCAAGTCGACCACGCTGGCGGCGATGATCGACCACATCAACTCGACGCGGGCCCGCCACATCGTCACGCTCGAGGACCCGATCGAGTACCTGCACACCGACAAGCGCTCGATCATCAACCAGCGCGAGGTGGGCCAGGACACAGAGAGCTTCGGCCGCGCGATGCGGCGCGTGCTGCGCCAGGACCCGGACGTGATCCTGATCGGCGAGATGCGCGACGAGGAGACTGTCCGGACGGCGCTCGCCGCCGCGGAGACCGGGCACCTTGTGCTGTCCACGCTCCACACGATGGACGCGACCGAGACGGTCAACCGCATCATCGACTTCTTCCCGCCGCACCTGCAGCACCAGGCCCGCGTGATGCTCGCCTCGACCCTGCGCGGCGTCGTCGGCCAGCGCCTGGTCAAGCGCGCCGGCGGCTCGGGCCGCGTCGCGATCTGCGAGGTGCTCGTGGTCACCGGCCGCGTGCAGGACCTGATCCTCAACCCGGCGGAGACCGGGAAGATCAGCGAGGTGATCGCCGAGGGCGAGTACTACGGCATGCAGACCTTCGACCAGGCGCTGCTCAAGAAGGTCATGGAGGGCGCCGTCGAGGAGGAGGTCGCGCTCGAGGCCGCGTCCAACCCGCACGACTTCAAGCTGATGCTCGCGGCCGGGGGCCAGCGGGCGAGCGGCATCGAGCAGGTGATGGCCGACCTCGAGGAGCTGCTGGACCGCAGCGAGGATGTGATGCGCGACGAGGGGCAGCGATGAAGCGACTGGCGCAGATAACTGCTGTCGTCCTGATCGTTGTGATCGGGGCGCTCGCGCTGTGGCAGATGCGCGAGGCGGTGCAGCTCCTGATCGTGGCGCTGGCAGTGGCCTCGGGCCTGGAGCCGGTGGCGCAGCGGCTGGCGCGGCGCGGCATGAACCGGGCCAGAGCGGTGGTCCTGGCGTTCGTGGCGGTGCTGGCGCTGCTGGGCACCGGCGTGCTGCTGTTCGGGTCGCTGATCTCAACCGAGATAGCGCTGCTCGCCGAGCGGCTGCCGGTGTGGTACGACCTGGCGCGCACCCGGCTGATCGAGAGCGGCGGGCAG
>PKER01000345.1 GCA_002919115.1 bacterium | reverse complement strand
CGCCGACGGCGCGGGCCTGCTGGAGGTGCCCGAGCGCACCAACGCCCGCGGCCTGCGCGAGGTGGGCTGCCTGCCGGTCGCCGGCCCGGGCCTCGCCGAGACCGAGCCGGGCATGGGCGCGGACGAGATCCGCGAGGCGCTTCGCAACCGCGAGCTGGAGGCGCTCATCCTCTGGGACATCGACCCGCTGCGCGAGCTGCCCGATCCCGAGGGCTGGCGCGAGGCGCTCTCGGCGGCGCGCTTCGTCCTGCAGGTCGGCGCCTTCGCGACGCCCGGCACCAACCCGAACGTGTTCCTGCCGCTCGAGACGCACGCCGAGAAGGAGGGCACCGTCACCCATCCCGACGGGCGCCTGCAGCGGCTGCGCCCGTCGATCCCGCACCCCGGCGCGACGCGCCACGGCTGGCAGTGGCTCGCCGAGCTCTCCGCGCTGCTCGGCCATGAGACCGGGATCGACTCGGCGCCCGAGGCGCTGGCGGCGATCGGCGAGCACGTGCCGATCTACGCCGGCCTCACGCACGAGGAGATCGGTGGGCTGGGCCTGCGCTGGCAGGAGCGCGAGGCCGCGAGGAACCTGCCGGAGCCCGCTGCCTCGGCGGGCATGACCGCGGTCGCCACGGCCCCGAGTCCGGCCCCGGCCGACGGCCGCCTGCGGCTCGCGACCTACCGCGACCTGTGGGTGGCCGAGGCCACCGAGCAGAGCCCGGCGCTGCGCTTCCTCCTGCCGAAGCAGCGGCTCGAGCTCGCGCCCGCCGACGCCGAGCGGCTCGGCGTGGCCCAGGGCGACGAGGTCGAGCTCAGCGCGAACGGCAGCTCGATCCGCGCGCGCGTGGTCGTGCGCGAGCGCATGCTGCCCGGCGCGGGCTTCGTCGTCGAGGGCATCCGCGACGCGAACCCGGCCGAGCTGGGCGCGCCCGGCGAAGTCGAGGTCGAGGTCGCGCGCGTCGAGCCCGAGGCGCCCGAGCTCGAGGTGATCGCCGCGGGAGGTGGCCGCTGATGCTGATCGCCGAGGTCGGCTTCGCCGAGGCCACCTGGATCCTGATCGTCAAGGCGCTCGTGATCTTCGCGGCCGTGTTCGCGGTCGCGCCGGTGCTGACCGTGGTCGAGCGCAAGATCCTCGGCCGCTTCCAGGCGCGCTACGGCCCCAACCGGGTCGGCCCGTTCGGCCTGCTGCAGCCCGCCGCCGACGCGCTCAAGCTGATCGGCAAGGAGCAGTTCGAGCCGCGCGGCGCGCTGCGCCTGCTGTATGCCGCGGGCCCCGCGCTCGTCGTCTTCAGCGGCATCGCGACGCTCGCGATCCTGCCGTGGGGCGACGTCAAGAACGGCGTGGGGTTCTACGGCATCGACGTCTCGATCGGCGTCCTCTACTTCTTCGCCTTCGGCGGGCTCTCGTTCTACGGGTTGCTCCTGGGCGGCTGGGCGTCGGGGTCGAAGTACTCGTTCCTCGGCGCGATGCGCTCCGCGGCGCAGCTGATCTCGTACGAGATCTCGATGGCGCTCGCCCTGTTCGGCGCGATCCTGATGGCGGGCACGCTCTCGCTGACCGAGATCGTCCACGCCCAGGACGACGTCTGGTTCGTCGTCCCGCAGTTCCTGGGCTTCCTGATCTTCATGGTCGCCGGCTTCGCCGAGGCCAACCGCGCGCCGTTCGACCTGCCGGAGGCCGACGCCGAGCTCGTCGCCGGCTACCAGACCGAGTACGGCGGCATGCGCTGGGGCAGCTTCATGCTCGCCGAGTACCTGGAGATGTTCGTGATCTCCGGGATCGCCGCGACGTTCTTCCTCGGCGGCTGGAAGGGCCCCGGCCCCGGCTTCCTCGACCCGATCTGGATGCTGGCCAAGATCCTGGGGCTGATGTTCCTGTTCTTCTGGGTGCGCGCGACGCTGCCCCGCGTCCGCTACGACCAGCTGATGAGCTTCGGCTGGAAGGTGTTGTTGCCGCTCGCCACCCTGAACGCCCTCGTCACCGCCGTCCTGGTGACCGTCCTTTAGAGAAGGAGCCATGGCCAAAGCCGACACCGAAACCAGGCAGTTCCCGTACCTACCGGACTCCGACGTCGTCGCCGTCCAGCGCGGGCCCGAGCCCGGCGGCATCAAGGGCGCCTACCGCGTCTTCGGTGAGACGCTGCGCGGGCTCAAGACGACCATGGCCCGCATGATCGAGGGCCCGGTGACGATCCAGTACCCGGAGGAGAAGACCGCGGTCTACCCGCGCTTCCGCGGCCGCCACAAGCTCCACCGCTTCGAGGACACCGGCCTCGAGAAGTGCGTGGGCTGCTCGCTGTGCGCGGCGGCCTGCCCGGCGGACTGCATCCGCGTGGTCGCCGCCGAGAACGACCCGGCGAACCGCGTGTCGGCCGGCGAGCGCTACGCGGCCGTCTACGAGATCAACCTCTCGCGCTGCATCTTCTGCGGCTACTGCGAGGTCGCGTGCCCGTTCGACGCGATCACGATGGGCCACGACTACGAGATGGCCGACTACAACCGCGGCGACCTCATCTTCACCAAGGAGATGCTGCTCGCCGAGCCCATCGAGCGCACGCCGCTGCGCGTCGAGGGCGAGTAGGCGCTCAGCCCACGTCGCCGGTTTCCGGCAGCCAGGGCTGAGCGCTCAGGCCTCGTCCTTGTCGAGGCGCAGCGAGATCGAGTTGATGCAGTAGCGCAGGCCCGTCGGCTGCGGGCCGTCCTCGAAGACGTGCCCGAGGTGCGAGCCGCAGCGGCTGCACAGGACCTCGGTGCGGCGCATGAAGTGGCTGTGGTCGGGCGCGGTCTCGACGGCGTCGTCGCTCAGCGGCGCCCAGAAGCTCGGCCAGCCGGTCCCCGAGTCGTACTTGGTCTCCGAGGAGAAGAGCTCCTGGCCGCAGGCGCGGCAGCGGTAGACGCCCTCGTCCTTGGCGTCCCAGTAGATCCCGGTGAACGCGGGCTCGGTGCCCTTCTCGCGCAGGACGTGGAACTCCTCGGGGGTGAGCTCCGCGCGCCAATCCTCCTCGCTCTTTCGGATCTTCTCCGGCATCGCTCGTCTCCTTGGCCTCGCCTTCCCCTCCAAGGTAGTGGGGGCGCCGCGCGCTGGGGCCGGGACCTTCAGTAATTTGCCGAAGCGATCATCCGTGAGGTACGCCGATGTTCGCGAAAGGCCCCGTCCCTAGGGTGCGCTAGGCGATGACGCAGCCCGCGTCTACCCCTGCCGAGAACGCCCCCGGAGCCGACGCCCCCGACAACGGCGCCGGGATCCGGATCGTGCTCGCCGACGACCACGCGGTCGTCCGCAGCGCCCTGCGCATGCTGCTCGAGGCCGAGCCGGGGATGGAGGTCGTGGCCGAGGCGGGCGACGTGGAGAACGCGATCCGGTACGTGCGCGGACATCGCCCGAACGTCCTGATCCTCGACCTCAACATGCCGGGCCGCGCGAGCCTCGAGGCGCTGCCCGACATCTTCGAGGCCTCGCCGGAGACGAACATCGTGGTACTCACGATGCAGAGCGAGCCCGCGTTCGCGCGCGAGGCGATGCAGGCCGGGGTGCGCGGCTACATCCTCAAGGAGGCCGCCGACTCCGAGCTCGTCAAGGCGGTGCGCCTCGCGGCCGAGGGGAAGACGTACCTGCAGCCCGACCTGGGCGCGCGGCTCGCGGCCGAGCCAGCCGGCCAGCCCGACGACCTCTCGGCGCGCGAGCTCGAGATCCTGCGGCTGATCGCGCTCGGCCACACCAACGCCGAGATCGCCGAGCAGCTCTACATCAGCGTCCGCACGGTCGAGTCGCACCGCGCGCACATCCAGCAGAAGCTGCGCGTCACCAAGCGCTCCGAGCTGGTCCGCTACGCGCTGGAGCACGGGCTGCTCCAGCTCCCGGGCAAGGACCAGCAGGCCTAGCGGGCGTCCCCCCGGGGCCTCAGCGCCTCAGGGCTGGACCGCGGCGTCGGGCCGCTCCCTGGGGATCCGGCCGCGCAGCTCGGTCCCCTCGCCGGGGGTCGAGACGATCGCGAGCGTCCCGCCGACGAGCGCGACGCGCTCGCGCATGCTGACGAGGCCGAAGCCGTCGGTGCGCTGGTCCATGTCGAAGCCGACGCCGTCGTCGCGCACCAGGATCGAGATCGCCTCGGCGTCCTCGCGCACGTCGATCCACACGTGCCGGGCCGCGGCGTGCTTGGCGACGTTGGTGAGCGCCTCCTGCACGACGCGGTAGATCGCCGACTCGAGCTCCGGGTCCAGGCGGCGCCCGCCACCGTCGGTGGGCGAGCCGAGCGCGACGGAGACGCGCACCTCGGCGCCGGTCATCCGCTGGTGGTTGGCGGCGAGGCTCTCGATCGCGGGGGCGAGGCCGAGCTCGTCGAGCGCGGCCGGGCGCAGCTCGGTGATCAGCGAGCGCAGGCTCGCGATCTCGCCCTCGACCTGCTCCATCGCGCGGCGCACGGCCTCGCGGGCGACCTCGGGGTCGGTGGCGCGCAGCGACGAGGCGAGCATCACGCGGACGGCGCCGAGGCCCTGGAGGGTCTCGTCGTGCAGCTCGCGGGCCCAGCGCGCCCGCTCGCGCTCGGCCGCCTCGATGCTCTCGCGCAGCTTCGACTCGGCGAGCGACTGCGCGGTGGCGACCGCCATCGCCGCGCTCGAGGCGAAGCCGCTCAACAGCGCCTCGTCCTCCTCGTCGAACTCGGGGCTCTCGCCGATGCGGTCGAAGGCGGCGAGCACGCCGAGCGCGCGCCCGCGGAAGACGAGCGGCACGAGCAGCGCGAAGCGCGCGTCCATGCCGAGCTGGCGCAGGGAGATCCCGAGCCGGTTGTCGCCGGCGGGCACCCGCTCGGGCTCGTGCTCGGTCATC
>PKER01000079.1 GCA_002919115.1 bacterium | reverse complement strand
GCTCGCCGCCGCGATCCGGGAGGTCAAGGACCGCACGGACGCGCCCTTCGGCGTCAACCTGCGCGCCGACGCCTCCGACGCCGAGCTCGACGCCTGGCCGGCGCGGGCGATCACGATGAACGTCTGGTGCGAGCCCAGCGGCAGGCCCTCGAAGGTCGCGGTCGTCTGCGCGCCCGGGACCTCGAGCTCCGCGCCCGCGGGCTGCGCGCGCACCACGTAGCCGGTGACCTCGCCGCAGCTTTCCTCCGAGGGGTCCCACATGACGCTGACGTCGCCGCTCTCCGGGTCGATCGTGGAGCTCACGCTCCGCGGCGCAGGCGGCGGGCCCGAGAACGTGAACTCGACCGGCTGGCTCGCCGGCCCGGGGCCGTTGGCGTTCTCGGCGACGACGGTGACCGTGTAGGTCTCCCCGCAGCGGAGGTTGCGGATCGGCAGCGAGGTCGCCGAAGCGCCCGCCTCGACCTCGGTCGGCTCGCCGCTCGAGTCACGGAACGTGATCACGTACCGCGTGAGCTCAAGCTCCTCCCCGCCCTCGGTCCCGGTGTACTCCGGGCGCTGCCAGGAGAGGGTCGGCGGCACGGCGCCGGACACCGAAACGCCGCGCGGCGCCGACGGCCCGCCCGCCTGGAGCTCGATCGGCTCGGAGGGGTCGGAGACCGGCCCCGCGTCCCCGCCGTCCGTCGTGAACACGGCGAAGCGGTAGCGGCCGGGCTCGGCGACCCGGACCGTCACCTCGTAGCGGTGCGCGGCGTCGGCCTCCTCGTCCACCGGCACGACCACCGGCTCGCCGACGGGGTCGGGATCGCCGTCCCGGTAGGCGCGCACCTCGAAGGCTGCGCCCTGGGGCAGCGGGCCGTCGGGCGCCGAGAAGAACACGGCCGCCGCGTCGTCTTCCTGCTTGGCTGCAAAGACCTGCTGCGGCGCGTATGGCTCGGACCCGCTGCCCGACTTCACGCGCAGCGTGTCGAAGCCCTTGTTGTTGTCCTCCTTGATCTCGCGGAGCTCCCCGTCGTCGTCGACGCGCGCGAAGATCCGCTGGTTCGCGCCCGCGTACGCGGCGGGCACGCCCTGCCACTTGAAGGCGACCTTGCGGGACCCGCGCGCGGGGATGCCTGCGGACAGCTCGACCTCGCCGATGCGCTTGCCGCCCACGTCCGGGTCGCCCGCGTAGAAGCCGACCACCGTGCCCGCCGGGACCGGTGTCTGGGCGAGGCTGTAGTTGCGCAGGGTGACGTCGACGCAGACGCCGTCCCCCGCCTCCGGCTGGTACGTGGGGTTGGTCTCCGGCAGGCAGTCGCCTCCGTCCAGCTCGCGGAACCGCATGTCGCGCGTGCGGAACTGCAGGGCGTCGGTCGTGAGCGCCCGCGGCCCGTAGCGCTCGCGCTCCTGGTGGTTGGGCAGGATCATCGTCGGGTCCGGGAAGTGGCCGTAATAGCGGTCCCAGAAGTTCGGGACGCCGGTCTCGGCCAGGGTCTGCTCGGGCTCGACCGCGTAGTCGAGGACGAGCGCCCCAGACGGCGTGAAGTAGGAGAACGGCCTGACGAAGTAGTTCATCTGGCCGAGCGTCCCGTCGAGCTGGCCGAGCCGGGCCTCGATCCGCGTGGCCTCCCCGACCTTGGTGGACGAGGTCCGCAGCTCCTCGTGCTTGTACTCGCCCTTGACCTCGAGCTTCGCGTTGACGATGAAGTCGACCTCGGCCGACACCCCGGCCCCGATGCCCCACTCGAAGCTCGCCTCCTGGCCGCTCTCCGTGATCTTCTCGTGGGTCAGGGAGTAGGTGAAGTCGCTCGTCGGCGTGATCTGGAACTCGTCCTCGCCGAACGTGCGCGTGCCGGCCGCGACGAAGGGCACCTCGCGGATGTCCTCCGGCTTGATGTACGCGAGCAGGTTGCCGGGCTGGTGGTTCGTGCGGACCTTGGAGGTCAGGCTGTTGACGTCGATCCAGCGGCGGCGGGTGACGACCGGGCGGACCGTGACGATGCGCGCCTCGTCGCCATCGGCCTCCGGGTCGTCGTCGGGCCCGTAGAGCGGGTACTCGAGGATGTCGTACTGCTTGTCGATGACGTAGGCCTGGTCGGTGTTCTTGGCGGTCGCCGACACCTCGACCTCGTACGTCTCCGACGCGCTCCCCTTCTTCTTGAAGCCCCGGCCGACGTTGGTCTCGAGCGTCGCCTCGACCTTGGCCGGGCCGAACCCGGCGCCGGCCGAGGCGCTGGTGCTCACCGCCCACTGGTCGTTGATCTCCGTCGAGACCTCGAGCTGCTGCGTGTTGGTGCGGGTGTAGGTGCTCTTGAAGAAGCAGACCTCGGGAACGGCGAAGAGGTTGTCGCCGTAGCAGAAGTTCGGGTCGAAGACCTCGCCGTCGAAGATGTCGAAGTGCGTCGGCGACGCGTTCAGGATCACCAGCGGCTCCTGCGTGCGGACCGGCGTGTAGTCCGGCTTGCCGAGGCGGTAGACGCCCTTCCAGGCCGTGGCCGCGAGGACGACGTGGTCCGAGCGGTACCGGGCCGCGGACTGCGGCAGCTCGTGCGTCCGGAAAAACGCGGGCCGGTCGCCCACAGGCTCGAGCACGATCCGCCCGTCCTCGTCATCGACCGCCTTGCGCATCGAGGAGCTCACGACGTAGCGGGTCTCGGTCCCGCCGAGGACCCCGACCTTCGCTTCGACCACGGTGTGGATCCCGGGGGCCGCGTTCGAAGGGTCGTCGGGGTTCGGCAGGAAAGCGTTGTCGTCCACTTGGTCCTGCAGCGACCGTGCATCTGCGACCACGACGTTGGAGAGCTTGCAGTCGCGGGCTGAACTCGACTGCAGGTCCAAGGCGCCGGTGAACCCACGGTTGAGCGCGATCTCCCAGAGCCTCACTGCGCTGCCCGCCTCGTCGTCGTCCGGCTCTTCGCTGATCGCGCGGCCGCAGATCACCTCGTGGTCGATCGTGCAGGTGGCAGGGTCATACGTGACACCGGCCAGATCGCCGATGCCATCGCCGTCCAGGTCGCCGGCCTCGGCGAGGGAACCGTGCCCGAGGTTGTTGGGCGCCGAGCCGAGGAACGCCAGCCTGGGGCCAGCCGCGGAGCGTAGGATCACGTCACCTTCGTCGCCCGCCTCCTTTCCGTCGGGAAAGCCGACGGCGATGATGTCCCGGTAGTGGTCGCCATTCGGCAGGATCACGTTCTCAGTCGACGAGTAGCTGATCAGCACCTGGTCGTAGTGGCTCTGCTGCGCTGACCCGAGCCGGCGCGGAGTGGGGTTCACGCGCGGCGTGACGAGCGACACTTTCACGAGCTGGTGTGGGACGTCCACATCCTCGATCTCGGCTGGATTGCCGCCGGGCACCGGTGAGCGATCGAGGTGCGGGATCCGGTCGAAGGCCTCGTGGCGCACCCGCGTCGTCGCGTCGTCGCGCACGTCGTACAGGGAGATCACCCCTCGCTGGTCCTCGCCATTGCCGCCCGCCTGCGTGTAGAGGACGAGCTGCTCGCGCCCGAGCTGCAGCGCGTCCCCGGCCGCGATCTCGAAGCCGCGGAAGTCGGCGCCCTCCCGGACGGTCGTGATCCCCTCGGGGCGCTCGCCGAACTCGACCCACTCAAGCGTCTCCGGGTCGATGCGGAAGAAGGCCAGGTTGAGGGAAGCCGGATCGTCGGGAGCGTCGTTCCACGCGACGGCGACCTGCGGATAACCGTCGCCGAGGAAGTCGCCGACCGCCAGCGCGACGTCCGGCGGCGGATCTTCCTCTGGGTGAAGGATCGTTCCCAGCCGTTTGTACGCCGGTGCGCTGGCGCCGGGGTGGACGTACTGCAGACACACCTCGTTCCCCACGCCAGGGTGGTCGTCTCCGTCGTTGGCATCGCAGGCGAGGCCGACCCCGGCGGTGACCACTCCTTCCTTGCCGTCCGAGCGCATGCCCTGGCCGTCCGGGAGCTCTTCGGGGACGAGCGCCGCCGCGAGCATCGCGGGCTCCGCTCCGGCTCTCGTCGGCGAAAAGGCCGGGTTCGTGGGCAGGCTGCTGGTGTCGTTGGGGTCGTAGATCCGGGTGTGCAGGTCGTGTCCCGTCGTCGTCAGCACGTGAAACCGCCGGTCGCCGAGCTCTCGGTGGCCGTCGAAGCGGTCCAGGGGTTGCCCGGCCACGCGCGCGTAGGCGTCCCCGCTCTGCGCCCCCGCCGGCGGCGCGAAGGCCGCGGCGAGCAGCCCCGTAGCGGCGAGCAGACCGACCATGAACCGAAGCGGCGTGGCGGCCGCACGTCCCTGCACCTTCAAAGCACCCATCCCAACTGGGCCATCCCCCGGCCCGTTGTGAACCAATGACCTCGCGGCCCACGGCCGCAAGTCGCGAGCCTTTCAGCCCGCGGCGCCCGTGTCGCCGGTGACGACCACGGGGGTTTGCTCCCGGGCCTACTGGTTTTTCAGTACGTGCGCCGCGCTCGGGGGCGGCTCGCCGTCGGCGCCGGGCGGGTCGGCGAGGGCGCCGGCAAGCCCCTTGCGGTCGGTGCCGAGCTTGCCGTAGGCGTTGCGTAGGTGCCATTCCACCGTGCGCACCGAGACCACCAGCCGGCGGGCGATCTCGGCGTTGCCGAGGCCCTCCGCCGCCAGGCGAGCGACCCTCTCCTCGGCCGGGGTGAGCCCGTGGCATGCGCGCGGCCTGCGCCTGGGGCGCACGCCCACCGCGTAGAGCTCGCTGCGCACGCGCCGGACGAGCGGCTCCGCCCCGCACTCCTCCGCGATCGCGAGCGCCTCCTTCAGTGTGTAGACGTTTGTGGGTGTCATGGTTCCTCTCAGGGTACGACTTGCGCGGCCTCCCGGCCGCCTCCCCCCCCCCGGGGGGT
>PKER01000224.1 GCA_002919115.1 bacterium | reverse complement strand
CACATCATGAAGCTGCGCTACACCCCCATGCAACTGCGGGTGCTGGCGGCCGAAGAGCCGGCCAGTCCCTACCACGAGACGCTGGCAGCGGCGCACGACCTAGCCGGCATGCCCGTGGTCGTCTGCGAGTTGCACAGCCAGGTGGCGTCTTCCGCGGCGGCGTTGCGGCTCGCCCTTGGTGACGAGGCCCGCCTCGTGTACGTGATGACCGACGGAGCCGCGCTGCCCATTGCCCTCAGCCAACTGGTAGCGGACCTGCGCACGGCGGGTTTTCTGGACGGTACAGTCACTGTGGGGCACGCCTTCGGCGGGGACCTAGAGGCCGTGACAGTCTTTTCAGGGCTTCTGGCAGCCCGCTGGGCGCTGGGGGCGGACGCGGCTATCGTCGCCATGGGCCCCGGGGTGGTAGGCACCGGCACCCGTTACGGAACCACCGCCATTGAAACCGGGCAGCACCTGGACGCGGCAGGCATCCTCGGCGGCCGGGCCGTGGCCGCCCTGCGCCTTAGCTTCGCGGACCCGCGCCCGCGGCACCGGGGCCTGAGCCACCACACCAAGGTCGTGCTGGAGATGCTGCTCGCGCCAGTGCGCGTGCCCGTCCCCGAGACCGAGACGGAGGGCTGGCCGCTGCTCGACGCCGAGGCGCCCGAGGGCGGCTCGCAGCGCGAGGCGCTGGAGGAGCTCATCAACGCCACGAAGGGCCGCCACGACCTGCTCGTGCGCAGGATCGACCTCGACGGCTACGCGGCCAGCGGGCTGCCCGCGAAGACGATGGGGCGCACGATCGAGGAGGACCCGCTCTTCTTCGCAGCGGCACTCGCGGCGGGCGGGGCGCTGGCGGACCTGGCGGGCGCGTAGCGCCCGAGTCGCCGGTCGCCAGTCGCCGGTCGCCGGTCGCCAGTTCTAGGCAGTGCGCGAGGCGGGCCTCAAAGGGCGGGGGCGGGTGACTACGTGCCCACCCCCGCCGGGAGCGGCCGCGCGCGTGGGCCCTCGGAACCAGCGACCGGCGACCGGCTACCTCACTGCTTCTCCTTGTCCTTCCCCGGCCCGCCGTTCAGCTTGTCCTTGCCGGGACCGCCGCGCAGCCGGTCTCGTCCCGGGCCGCCGAGCAGGGTGTCCCGGCCGGGGCCGCCCAGGAGCCGGTCGTTGCCCGCGCCGCCCGCGAGGCGGTCGCCGTGGCCCCCGCCCGACAGGCGGTCGTTGCCCGCGCCGCCGGAGAGGTTGTCCTTGCCGGCGGCGCCGACGAGGCGGTCCTTGCCGCCGCCCCCGCGGAGGACGTCGTTCCCCGCTTCGCCGTACAGGGCGTCGTTCCCCGCTTCGCCGTACAGGGCGTCGTTGCCGGCTCCGCCCTTGACCACGTCCGCGCCATCGCCCGCGCAGAGCACGTCGGAGCCTCCGCCGCCGTTGATCACATCGGCGCCGCCCTGCCCGACGATGACGTCGTCGCCGTCCGTGCCGGTCAGCGCGTCGTCGCCCGGCGTGCCGATGATCGCGCCCGCGCCGATCGCCTCGCCGCCGCAGGTCGCGTACTCGTACGCGCCCGCGTCGCACGCCGAGCCGCTCGGCCGCTGGACCCCGCGCGAATCGACCTGGATGCAGTCGACGCCGGGCACGAGGTCACGCGCGGCGCTGTCGGGCCCGATCGCGACCGTCGGCACCGGGCCGCCGTTGTCCTCGGCGGTCGCGGTGACGAGGTCCAGGTCCACGTTCCCGCCGACGAGGTCGTCGTTGCCGAACTCGCAGTCCGGGTCCTCCACGGGCATGACGCTGTAGCCGTTCGGGTTGATCGTCGTCGAGGGGGCGAACATGCAGGCCTTGCTGTCGTCGGAGTTGTCGATCAGCACGGCCCTGAACGTCACCGACAGGGAACCGGACCCCGTCAGGTCCAGGTGGTCGGCGGCCTTGGGGTCGGTCGCCGTGTTGCCCACGACGGTGACATACGAGAGCAGGACGTTGCCCTGATGGCTCCTTCCGCCCATCGCGCCGCCCTTGCGGGCGGTGTTGCCCGCGAGGGTCGAGTTGATGACGAACACCGGGGTGGCGAACGGCGTCCCGTGCATGGCGATCCCGCCCCCGGCGGACGCGGCGCTCTCGTGGGCGGCCGTCGCCTGGTTGTCCACGAGCGCGGAGTCGTAGATCAGCACCTTGTTGCCGGCCGCGAGGCCACCGCCGTACGCGTTGCTGTCGGCCGCGTCCGCGGTGTTCGCGACCTTGTTGGCCTGGAGCGTGGTGCGCTCGATCACCAGCTCCTCGCCCATTGCGAGGACGCCGCCCCCGCGGAGGCTCTGGCCTGCCGCGGCGGCCTCGACTGAGTTGGCGCTGATGGTGCTGTCCGCGATGCGGCTCGGAAGGGCGTTCGGGACGATCGAGATCGCACCCCCGCCGCGTGTCGCGCCGTTCTTGTAGGCCGTGGAGCCGGTCATCTCGAGGGATCCGCCGCTCCTGACGTAGACCGCGCCCCCGTCACGCGCGAAGCCGTCGGTGAGCTCCACGTCCACCAGCGTCAGCTTCCCCCCGTCGACGTAGATCAGCCCGCCGTCCGGCTCGCTGAGCGAGACCGCGTTGCCGCCCGTGATGTTCACGGCGACGAGCGTCACGTCGGACTGCGCGCTGGGGAGCTCGATGATGCGGTCCGGCTGGTTGGTCGTGATCGTCGGCGGATCGGCGGGGTCCCCGGCGATCGTGATCGGCCCGCCGCCGCCGATGTCGAGGTCGCCCGTGGCGTTCCCGAAGTCGTCGATGGTGGGCAGCGTGAGCGAGTAGGTCGCGCCGCTCGCGAGGACGATCGTGTCCCGCTCCGCGTCGCCGGCGGTGCAGCCGCTGCCGCCGGCCGCGTTCGCGACCGCCGCGTTGATCGCCTCGCGCAGCGTGCACTGGTCATCCGCGGTCAAGTTGTCGGCCGTGGTGGTCACCTCGATCTCGGCCGCGTCGGCTGGGCTCGCGAGCGCGAGGCACGCTGCCGCGAGCGCAGTCAGGACCGCGAGATGCCGCCCGGCGCTGAGTCTGGTCCTCTGTGACACCTGACAGCTCCTTTGGTCGAGTTTGCGGGCGGGAAGCTCGCACCGCCCGTGTGGCCCGTCATGAGTGGCGACCACTCAACTTTTTCCGGCCGCCGGCGCGCGCCACGCACGCGCGCGAGCGCTCCGCGATACTGCGGCGCGTGGAGCGCATCGCGAGCGAGGTGAAGTACGAGGGGCGGATCGCGACCGTGCGGGTCGACCGCTTCCGCTACGAGGACGGCTCTGAGTCCGACCGCGAGATCGTCGCCCATCCGGGCGCGGTCGGGATCATCGCCTACGACGACGAGTTCGCATACCTGGTCCGGCAGCCGCGCGAGGCGGTCGGCGAGCGGGCGCTGCTTGAGGTGCCTGCGGGCAAGCTCGACGTGGAGGGGGAGAGCCCGCTTGAGTGCGCGCAGCGCGAGCTCGTCGAGGAGATCGGGTACGCGGCGCGCGAGTGGGAGGAGGCCAAGCGCTTCTACGCGACGCCGGGGTTCGCCGAGGAGGAGGTGACGCTCTTCTTCGCGACCGGGCTCGAGCCGGTCGACGGACACGAGCCGATCGCCGAGGAGCGGATCGAGGTGGTCCGGTGGCCGCTTGCGGAGCTGGACGCCGCGATCGAGGAGTGCGCGGACTCCAAGTCGATCATCGGCCTGCTCCTGCTCCGCGAGCGCCTGCGCTCGGGCTGACTCGGCCCGCGCCGCCGCGGGCGGGAGCCGCCTTGCAGCGGCAGGGAGCGCCGCGGGCGCGCTGAACCTGCACGCGTGGCCGTTGCCGTAAAACCGACGTCAGAGCGCAAGGTGGAGGCGCGCTTCGAGGCGCTCGTCCTCGACTTCCTCGCCTACCTCGAGTTCGAGCGGGGGCTCGCGCGCAACACCCTCGACGCGTACCGCACCGACCTCCTGCAGTTCGGGGCGTTCCTGGCCGCGCGCGGCATCGGCGCGACCGAGGTGACCCGCGCCGACGTCTCGGACTTCCTCGCCGACCTCGCCACCGGCGGGCGCGACGCGGAGGGGAACGAGCGCCCGCCGTGCTCCCCGGCGACGATCAGCCGCAAGACCGCGTGCCTGCGGTCGTTCTACCGTCACCTGCGCCGCGAGGAGCTGATCGACGTGGACCCGACCGCGACCGTCGACGCCCCCGCGAAGAGCCGCAAGCTGCCGCACGTGCTGAGCTACGCGGAGGTGACCAAGCTGCTCGAGAGCGCGAGCGGCGGCGACCCGATCGAGCTTCGCGACCGCGCCCTGCTGGAGCTGATGTACGGGTGCGGGCTGCGCGCCTCCGAGGCCGTCGGCCTCGAGCTCACCGACATCGACCTGCGCCGCGCGTTCGTGCGGCCGCACGGCAAGGGGTCGAAGGAGCGCATCGTCCCGCTCGGCAGCGCCGCCGCTGCCGCGGTGACCCGCTACCTGCGGGCCGGGCGCCCGGAGCTGGTGGGGACCAAGCCCGAGCGCAAGCTCTTCGTCAACTTCCGCGGCGGCCCGCTGACGCGCCAGGGGCTCTACAAGATCATCCAGCGGCACGCAAAGGCGGCGGGCTTGGAGGGGAAGATGAGCCCGCACACCCTGCGCCACACCTTCGCGACCCACCTGCTCTCCGGCGGCTGCGATCTGCGCTCGGTGCAGGAGATGCTGGGTCACGCCGACGTCTCGACGACCCAGCTCTACACGCACCTCTCCACGGAGCGCATCCGCGACGTCTACTTCAAGGCGCACCCGCGCGCGACGTAGCGGCCAGCGGCCAGCTGCCAGCTACCAGCTTCCAGCCGGTCGCCGGTCGCCAGTCGCCGGTCACCGGTTACGGCGGCCCGCCCGCGGCGGGGCGTGGCCCCGCGCTCACCTGCCCCGCCGCGAGGCCTTC
>PKER01000049.1 GCA_002919115.1 bacterium | reverse complement strand
GGGCCGCGGCGTCGAGGGCGGCGTCCCGGCGGTCGGCCATCGCCTCGAGCGCCGAGTCGCGGCGGTCGGCCATGGCCTCGCGCGCCTGGGCCACCCGCGCGGCCGCGTCATCGAGTCTCTTGCGCCCCCGTGCGCCCACGAGGGGAGAGTACCCCGCATCCGGCGCCCTTATGCGCGATTCGCCGCCCCGCGAACGCCCGCCGGTGCCCGCTGATAGCTTGCTGCGCGAAGCAAACCACCACCCGGGGGGACCTCTCCACATGCACGATCCCGACGCGCGCCCCGCGAGCACGCAACCGCCCACGCGCAAGTTCGGCCGCCTCGGCCGGCCGAGCCCGGCGCTGGTCATCTCGGTGATCGCCCTGTTCTTCGCGATCAGCGGCTTCGGCATCGCCGCGAAGAACGAGATCACCGGCAAGGACATCAAGGACGGCTCGATCACCGCCAAGGACATCGCGAAGGGCGCGATCAAGGCAAGGCACCTGGCCAAGCAGTCGGTCAAGGCCGACGCGATCGCCAAGGACGCGGTCAAGGGCCGGCACCTGAGCCAGGGCTGGACGCTTTGCCCGGACGGGACCATCGTGTTCGGCGCGAGCCAGTGCCCGCCGCCCCCGCACCGCTTCGCGCGCGCGACGGACGTCGAGCTGACGCAGAGCATCGCGGGGCAGACGACCACCTGCTACTACGAGGAGGTCGCCTTCGAGCAGGTCTCCCTCTACCCGGACTTCCGCGACCCCTACGGCCCGACCGGGCAGATCCAGGTCGACCATAAGGCCTCCTACCAGGTGACCCTTACCGGGGCCTGGGAGGAGGGCGGCGGGACCATGCGCGCGCTCTCCGTCAGCCGGCACATCGGGACGGGCCCCAACGCCGGCCAGCACTACATCATCGAGCAGGCCGTGAACCCGCCGGTCGAGGGCGAGGAGACGACCCAGTCGCTCACCTTCACCGTGCCCCTCGAGCGGTGGGACCGGCTCTCGGTGCAGGCGGCGAGTTGCGGCGAGAACGTGAAGCTCAGGCGCCTCACGATGGCCGTCGAGCGCAAGTACGACTGAGCGACCCCAGGGCGGGCGCGGCGCCCGCCCCGCCTGCGGATCGGTTACGGCAACGCGGCCCCTCGCGCGAGGGGCCGCGGCCGTCTGCGCAGACGGGACGGCGCCCCGTGTGCGCACGCGCACGAAGAATCCCCCACTTTGCGGCTTCGCAAACACTAGATCTAGTGTCTAGTCGCCGGTTTCCGTCCACACATCTAGGTAGACTCAGTGTCGATGCTGTGCCCCTCCTGCAACGGCGATACGCGCGTGCTCGAGAGCCGCGCGGCCGAGGGCGGGGCGGCGGTCCGGCGCCGGCGCGAGTGCACCGAGTGCGGCCGGCGCTTTACGACCTTCGAGCGGCGCGAGCGCGAGCCCCTCTTCGTCCGCAAGCGCGACGGGAGGCGCGAGCCGTTCGACCGTGAGAAGCTCGCCCGCGGGCTGCTGCGCGCCGCGTACAAGCGGCCGGTGGACCCCGGCGACGTCGACCGGCTCGTCACCCGCATCGAGGCCGAGATCGAGGCGAGCGGCGGCGAGCTCGCCGCCGAGCAGGTGGGCGAGCGCGCGCTCGCGGGCCTGCGCGAGCTGGACCGGATCGCCTACCTGCAGTTCGCCGCGGTCTACCGCGGCTTCGACGACCCCAGCGAGTTCACCCGCGAGTTGCGCTCCCTCGGGGTCGCGCCGCCAGGCGAGGCCGAGCCCGCAGGGGGCCAGGAACCCCCTGCAAACGGGCCCAGGATTCCGTCCGAGGCTCGCGGTTGAGTAAGTCGTTCCCCCGCAAACCGGAACCGAGGCAAAGGAAAAGGAGCCGAGACCATGTCTGAGACCACCACTCACACAGGGATCACCGTCACCAGGCGCCACACGACGCCGGGGGTTCATCCCTTCGACGAGGTCGAGTGGGAGGTGCGCGACGCGGTCATCGGTGATCCCGACAACCCCGTCTTCGAGCAGCGCAACGTCGAGTTCCCGAAGAGCTGGTCGCAGAACGCGACCAACATCGTCGCCCAGAAGTACTTCCGCGGCCGGCTCGGGACGCCCGAGCGCGAGTCCTCGGTCAAGCAGATGATCTCGCGCGTCGCCGGCACGATCGCGAACTGGGGCCGCGAGCTCGGCTACTTCGCGACCGAGGAGGACGCCGACGCCTTCGAGATGGAGCTCACCCACCTGCTGCTCCACCAGAAGGCGGCCTTCAACAGCCCGGTCTGGTTCAACGTCGGCTTCGAGGAGAAGCCGCAGTGCTCGGCCTGCTTCATCTTGAGCGTCGAGGACACGATGGAGTCGATCCTCGAGTGGAACACCAAGGAGGGGATGATCTTCCGCGGCGGGTCGGGCTCCGGCATCAACCTCTCCAACATCCGCTCCTCCAAGGAGCACCTCTCGAAGGGCGGGCTTGCCTCGGGCCCGGTCTCCTTCATGCGCGGTGCTGACGCGTGGGCGGGCACGATCAAGTCGGGCGGCAAGACTCGGCGGGCCGCGAAGATGGTCGTCCTCAACGTCGACCACCCCGACATCCGCGAGTTCATCTGGTGCAAGGCGCGCGAGGAGGAGAAGGCTCAGGCCCTGCGCGACGCGGGCTTCGACATGAGCATCGACTCCGAGCACTTCGCGTCGATCCAGTACCAGAACGCCAACAACTCGGTCCGGGTCACCGACGAGTTCATGCGGGCGGTCGAGAACGACGGCGACTGGGACCTGATCGCGCGCACCGACGGCCGCGTGATCGAGACCGTCAAGGCCCGCGAGCTGATGAACGAGATCGCCGAGGCGGCGTGGCGCTGCGCCGACCCCGGCATCCAGTACGACACCACGATCAACCGCTGGCACACCTGCCCGAACTCGGGCCGGATCAACGCCTCGAACCCGTGCTCGGAGTACATGCACGTCGATGACTCGGCGTGCAACCTCGCGTCGCTCAACCTGATGCGCTTCCGGCGCGAGGACGGCACGTTCGACGTCGAGGACTTCCAGCACGCGGTCGACACGATCTTCCTCGCGCAGGAGATCATCGTCGGCCCGTCGAGCTACCCGACCGAGGAGATCGGCCGCAACGCGCGCCGCTTCCGCCAGCTCGGCCTCGGCTACGCGAACCTCGGCGCCCTGCTGATGGCGAACGGCGTGCCCTACGACTCGGACGAGGGCCGCAACATCGCCGCGGCGATCACCGCGCTGATGACCGCGCGCGGCTACCGCCGCTCGGCGGAGATCGCGTCGGTGATGGGCCCGTACGACGAGTACGAGCGCAACCGCGAGCCGCACAACAACGTGATGCGGATGCACCGCGACGCGGCGTACAAGATCGACTCGGCCGGCATCAAGGGCGACCTGCTCGAGGCCGCGCAGCGCGCCTGGGACGAGGCCGTGGAGCTCGGCGAGCGCTACGGCTACCGCAACGCGCAGGCGACGGTGCTCGCCCCCACCGGGACGATCTCCTTCCTCATGGACTGCGACACGACGGGCATCGAGCCCGACTTCTCGCTGGTCAAGTTCAAGGAGCTCGTCGGCGGCGGGCAGATGACGATCGTCAACCGCTCGGTGCCGCTCGCGCTGCGCACGCTCGGCTACTCCGACTCGGAGATCGACCAGATCGAGGCCTACGTCAACGAGCACGCGACGATCGTCGGCGCGCCCGGCCTCAAGGAGGAGCACCTGCCGGTCTTCGACGTGGCGGTCGGCGAGCGAGCGATCTCGCCGATGGGCCACGTGAAGATGATGGCCGCGGTGCAGCCCTTCATCTCGGGCGCGATCTCCAAGACCGTGAACCTGCCGGAGTCGACCACGGTCGAGGACATCGCCGAGGCCTACATCGAGGGCTGGCGGCTCGGGCTCAAGGCGCTCGCGATCTACCGCGACGGCTCGAAGACCGCGCAGGCGCTGTCGACGAGCGCGAGCAAGAAGAAGGAGCAGAAGGACGAGGCGGCACAGCCCATCACCGCCGAGCAGCACCGTCCGGTCCGCCGGCGAATGCCGGTCGAGCGCCAGTCGATCACGCACAAGTTCTCGATCGGCGGCCACGAGGGCTACATCACCGCGGGCCTGTACGAGGACGGCACGGTCGGCGAGATCTTCCTGACCGACATCGGCAAGGAGGGCTCGACGATCAAGGGCCTGATGAACGCGTTCGCGACGGCGATCTCGATCGGCCTGCAGTACGGCGTGCCGCTCGAGACCTTCGTGAACAAGTTCTCGTTCGTGCGCTTCGAGCCGGAGGGCATCACGCGCAACCCGGAGATCCCGTTCGCGAAGTCGATGCCCGACTACATCATGCGCTGGCTCGCCTCGCGCTTCCTGGACACCGACATTCAGGAGGAGCTCGGCATCCTCACCCCGGAGGTGCGGGCGCGCAAGGAGGCGCAGCAGACGCTGTTCGTCAACGAGGGCCCGGCGCCGACCGCCGAGGAGCTCGAGAAGCAGGAGGCCAAGAACGGCAAGGGCAACGGCAACGGCGCCCCGGCGAGCTCCGGCCCGCAGCCCCCGACGGCCGCGCTCACCGACACGCCCCCGGTCCGCCCGGCCCGCATGCAGGGCCTCGAGCTCGGCCCGGCGTGCGAGCAGTGCGGCGGGATGATGCAGCGCACGGGCTCCTGCTACACGTGCTCGAGCTGCGGCAACAACACCGGCTGCGGCTGATCGGCGGGCCCGGAGCGGGCCAGGCGGCGTCATCGCCGACAGCGACCGAGACCTGACGCGGAGGGCGCCCACCGGGCGCCCTCCGTCGTTCGCCGGGCGTGCGATTCCGTTGCCGTCAGCAACGCTTTCGCACGCCCTGCGGCCGGGCTAGGCGGCCTCGGCGGCCCGGCGGTACACGACGAGCACGTCGTCGCCCGCGCGCAG
>PKER01000170.1 GCA_002919115.1 bacterium | reverse complement strand
CGTCGGGCTCGGCTCGCTGGGCGAGGGCGGACGCCTCCCGGGCCTGGCCGCTTTCGCAGCGGGCGAGGGCGGACGCCGCGTCGGCGAGCGTCGCGCTCGCCGTGCCCTCGAGCCCGCAGCGCTTGACCTGCTCCGAGGCGTGGGCGAGGGGGTCCAGGGCGCTCTCGGGCCGCACGTCCAGGAGCGCGATCAGGCCGAGCTGCGCGAGCGCGCCGATCTGCACGAGGGGGGATGCGACGCTTCCGTGGCGCGCCGCCGCGTCGAGGAGCGGGGCCGCCCGCCGCCGTTCGCCGACGAGCGCCTCGGCGACGCCCCGGTAGAGGCTGGCGGCGCACTGCCAGGGGTCGCCGGGGCGCAGGAGCTCAGCCGCCTCAGCGGCGCTGGTGCCCATCCGGATCGCCCCGCCTGCGCCGAGCGCCGCGTCGAGCAGATGCACGTGGGCGCCGTACTTCGCGCGCATCGCCTTGTTGCGGTCCGCGGACGCGGCGGCGGCGTGCGCCCAGCGCTCAGCTTCGCTGCCGTCGCCCTGAATCAGGGCGCAGTGCGCCGCCGCGAGCGCCAGCGGAGCATCGGCGGCCACGCGGCGCTCGCCGAGCGCGCCGAGCCACGCGCGCACCTTCGCGGCCCGCCCGCGGCCGCTCAGTTCCAGGAACGACGTCCAGATCAGCTCGCCGGCGGCCTGTCCGGCACCGGCGGCGATCGCGTGCGCGATGGCCCTGTCGAGGTCGCCGCGCTCCAGGTACCAGCGGATCGTCCGTACCCGCAGCCGGGTCTCGGTCTTGGGGTGCTCGTGGTGCAGCTCCGACCGCAGGGCGGCGCCGAGCAGCGGTGCGAGCCGGTAGGCGCGATCGCGGCGGTCGAGCGGGATCAAAAGCGCGCGGTCGCGGGCCAACCGCCGCAGGGCTCTCGACGACCCCGTCCGGCCGAGCACGGCGTCGCACGCCTCCCCGGAGAGCTCGTCGAGCAGAGAGCACTGCACGAGGAGCTCGACGTCCGTTCGGGTGAGGCCGGCGAGCACCTCCTCGCGCACGTACTCGACGACGGCGCGGTCGTCCCCGTCGAACGCGGCGGCCGCCGCGTCTGGGTCGTCCGCACCGGCGAGCGCGAGCCCGGCGAGCCTGATGCCGGTCGGCCAGCCGTCGATGCGCCGTGCGAGGGAGCGGTGCTGGGCACGCGTGAGGCCGGGGACGAGCGCCGCCAGGGCGGCGGCCGTCTCGCTTGCGCTCAGGGCGAGCTCCGCGGGGCCGAGCTCGGCGACGCTCCCCTCCGCGCGCATGCGAGCCAGGGGAAGGTTGGGCCGCGCTCGCGTCGCGATCGCGACCTGGCTGCCGGTGGGCAGCGAGCGGATCAGATCCGCGATGTCGCGCTGGCGCGCGCGAGCGAGCGCGTGGACGTCGTCGAGGACGAGGACGGATGGCTTCGCGCCGCTGTCGGCCTCCGCGACCGCCGCACGAAAGGCGCGCCGGTCGCGATGCTCGGGTCCGCACCGCATCCACGCGAAGGGCCGCTCGTCGATCCCTTGCCAGGCCTTGAGCAGGGTGGTCTTTCCGTAGCCGGCGGGGGCGAGAAGAAGCACCAGCGGCGCCGCTGGGAGTCCAGCCGGGTCCGGGGGTGGTCGCGGCGTCGCTGATGCAGCGGGGCGGAGCATTACTCCGCTGCCGACCATACCCCGACCGCGGGTGCCGACTGGGTTGATTTCTGCCCCGCGGCCGGGGGCGGGGACGCGGCTCTGCGGGCTCTACCCCGCCGCGAGTGCCCGCGCCTTGATCGCGTCGAACTCCGCGCTCGTGATCGCGCCTTGGTCGAGGAGATCCTTGGCGCGCGCGATCTCGGCTGCCGAGCCGCCCGCGGTCTCGCGCACGTAATGGTCGAACGCCGCCTTCTGCTCCTCCGCCTGTCTCAGGCTGCGCTCAGCCATCGCCTGGTGCTGGGCGATCAGGTAGGCGAGCACGCCGATGAACGGGAGCACGATGACCAGCACGACCCAGGCCGCCTTGTGCCAGCCGCCGATGTCGCGCCGGCGGAACAGGTCGGCGAACACCGTGATCGCTAGCCAGATCCAGGCGACCCACGCGAAGAAGACGAGCATCGTTCCCACGATCTCCAGCAACGGGTAGTCAGCCGCGACGAGCACTTCTCACCTCCGAGGTAGTAACCCGAGCGACTCTAGGCGCGCCCGGCGGGGGCGGCGTCATCCGTTCGGGGTGAAACTGGCGGCACCTCCGGCGGACCGCGCCCGGCACCCTGGCTCGCCAGTTCTTCGAAGCGGCGAGTGGGCAGGCGGCGCGTGGCGAGGCCCGCGAGCAGCACGAGGGCGGCCGCGAACAGAAAGGCGGTCTTGAGCGCCGTGAGCTGCGCGTCCTCGTACGAGCTCACGATCCGGTCGACCGACTGCGAGCTCACCCCGGCCCGCTCGGCGCTGCGGCGGACCTGGTCCGCCGCGACGAAGCTCGTGCCGGCGCTGATCCGCGTCTCGACCCGGGACCTCACGTCCCGCGGGAGGTTCTGATCTGCCTCGATATTGTTGGAGAAGGCTGCGATCAGCCCCGTGATCACGATCGCGCCCAGGAGCGCCGTGCCGAACGACGAGCCGATCTGCATCGAGGTGTTCTGCAGGCCGCCGGCCTCGCTGCGCGCCTCCTCGCCGACCGCCGACTGCACGACGTTGCCGAGCTGCGAGGTCACGAGCCCCATCCCGATGCCGAGCAGGCCCATCGCCACCAGGAACGCGCTCGTGTCGAGCTCCGGTTCGACCGTCCCGAGGAGGAGCAGGGTCGCGGCGAAGGTGATCGCGAGGCCGATGCGGACGATCGGGCGCGCGGCCATCTTCGCGGAGAGCCCCGACCCGGCGAGCGCGGCGACGAAGAGCCCGATCGAGGCGGGGAGCATCCGCACGCCGGTGTCGAGCGCGTCGAGCCCGTTCACGATCTGCAGGTAGAGCGGGACCGTGAAGAAGATCCCCATCAGGATCAGGTTCTGGGCGAACAGCATCGCGAGTCCGCTGCGCAGGGCGCCGATGCGGAACAGGCCGAGGTGCACGAGCGGATCGCGGCCCGACTCCTCGCGGTGGCGCTGCCAGCCGCGGAACCCGAACAGCACGAGCACTCCGGCAGCGATCACGAACGGTGTCAGCGCGAACCCGAACGGCTCCACCGGCGAGTTGTGCGGCCGCAGCCAGCCCCAGTTGCTCGCCTGCAGGACCCCGACGACGAGCAGGCCCAGGCCCAGCGCCACGAGCACGGAGCCGACCCAGTCCAGCCGCGGCGGCGCGTCAGTGCGCTCCGGCTCGCGCATGAGCCGCGTCCCCGCGAGGATGAAGGCGGCGATCACGACCTCGCCAGCGAACACGACCCGCCAGCTCAGGTCGGTCGTCGCCCAGCCGCCGATGATCGGCCCGACCGCGATCCCGGCGCCCGCGACGCCGCCGAGCACGCCGTAGACCACGGCGCGGTCGGCGCCGCGGTAGTTGCCCGCGGCCAGCGCGACCAGCGCGGGCAGCACCATCGCGGCGCCGATGCCCTCGAGCACCGACCAGCCCAGCATGAGCGTCGGGACGCTCCACGACGCGGCCGTGAGCGCCGAGCCGCAGGCGTAGACGACGAGGCCGATCGTGAACGCACGCCGCCGGCCCCACAGGTCACCCAGCTTGCCGCCGGTGATCATGAGGGCGGCCATCACCAGCGCGTAGAAGGCGATCACGACCTGGATCGTCGTCACCGTCGTGTCGAAGTCGGCGACGAGCTGGGAGATCGAGACGTTCATCACCGCCTGGTCGAGGACCATCAAGAACTGCGCGGCGGCGAGGACCGCGAGGACGCTCCACTTGCTTCTCACTCCAAAGCTCCCATCCCGGCTGGACCCCCGGCGAGCACGCGCGCCTTCTCGGCCGCGAACTCGCCCTCGGTAAGCACCCCGGCGTCCCGGAGCTCCCCGAGGTGCACGAGCGCCGCGATCCGGCGGTCGGCGGCGGCACGCTCCTCGGCGGCCGGGGCGCGCCGTTCCCTCGCCGCGTGGAACCGCTCGGCCATCGTGCTGGCAAGGCCGGCCGGGGAGTAGGGCGTCACCCGGTCCGGGAACTCGGCGATCGTCCGGCGGCGGAGCATCTCGGCACCGAGCAGCACCAGCGCGATCAGAAGGAGCGACGGCATGAGGCGCTCCATGCCCGGCGTGGGCGACCACCAGAACAACAGGGCGAGCACGACCGCCGCCGCGCCGAGCGCGATGGCCGGCCGGCGGATGTAGGGGGCGGCCGCTCGCCTGATCCAGGTCGCGACCGCGGTCGGCCCCGCGAGCCAGGCGGCGATGACGATGCCTGCGCCGTACATGAATGCCGCCCCCGCAATCTCACCCAGGAGCGAGGTCGCCGCGTCCCAAGTCGCCGCGACGGCCGGCTCGCTGGCCGCGGTGTCCGCAAGCGACGCCACCACCTCGTCGCCGGCCCAGTTGCGCGCCAGGCTCATGACCGCGCCGATCACGAGGAAGCTGATGCCGACCGCGCGCAGCGTCTCGCGGCGCCGATCACCGGCGATCGCGACCGCGATCGCGTACAGGCCGAAGGTGACCGCGACCAGCGCCCAGGCGAGCTTCTCGAAGAGGTCGACCCCCCGCTGGGCACCCCGGAGCTGACCGGCGTCGATCACCTCGAGCTGGGCGACGTCCGGCGGCAGCCGGTCGACCACGCCCTGCGGGATCCCGGTGCGCTCCGCGATCTGGCCGACGATCGCGGCGAGGTCGAGGGTCACGACGTCGGCCGAGTCGCCGTCCCCCTGGATGACCCGCAGAACGACCGAGTGCGTCGCCCGGTTGGCGTCTTCCCAGAGCGCCTGCACGCGCGGGTCCTCAAGCGCGCGGCGGGCGACCTCGCCCGCGCCCTGGCGCAGC
>PKER01000172.1 GCA_002919115.1 bacterium | reverse complement strand
GCGCCGCCGATCTGCTGCGAGGTGTTGATCAGCCCGCTCGCCAGGCCGGCCTCGCGCTGCTCGACGCCCGCCACCGCGGCGATCGTCTGGGGCACGAACGTGAACCCGAGGCCGACCGCGACGACGAGCGAGGGGCCGAGGATGTCCGAGACGTAGCCACCGTCGGCCGAGATCTGGGTGAACCAGAGCAGCGCGCCGGAGACCAGCGCCATCCCGAACGCGAGCACGGGCTTGAAGCCCACCCGCGTGACGAGCTGCGACGCCACGCCCGCCGCGATGATGATCCCGGCCGAGAGCGGCAGGTACGAAAGCCCCGCCTTGATCGCGCTGTAGCCCAGCACGTTCTGCATGTACAGCGAGATGAAGAAGAACATGCTGAACATGGACGCGCCGGTCAGGATCCCGACGATGTTCGCGCCCGTCAGCGTACGCTTCCGGAAGATCCGGAAGGGCACGAGCGGCGAGGCCGAGCGCAGCTCGATCGCGACGAACGCGCCGATCAGCCCGGCCGCGACGGCGAGCAGGCCGATCGTCTGGCCCGAGCCCCAGCCCGCGTCCGGCGCCTCGAGGAACGCGTAGACGAGGAGCGAGAGGCCCGCGGTCACGCTGACCGCGCCCGCGAGGTCAAAGTGACGGGTCGCCGAGTCCGCGCGGCTCTCGCGGACCAGGGTCGGGGCAAGGAGGGCGGCGCCGATGCCGATGGGCACGTTGACCCACAGGACCCACTCCCAGCCGAGGTACTCGGTGAGCACCCCGCCGAGGAGCACGCCCACGGCGCCTCCGGAGCCCGCGACCGCGCCCCACACGCCGAGGGCCTTGTTGCGCTCGGCGCCGTCCTTGAAGATCGTCGTGACGATCGAGAGGGCCGCCGGCGAGAGCAGCGCCGCGCCCAGGCCCTGGACGGCGCGGGCGGCGATCAGCACGCCCTCGGTCTGCGCGAACCCGCCCGCCAGCGAGGCGAGCGCGAACAGCACGAGGCCGGACATGAACACCAGCCGGCGGCCGACGAGGTCCGCCAGGCGGCCGCCTAGCAGCAGAAAGCCGCCGAAGGTCAGCACGTACGCGTTGACGACCCAGGCGATGTTCGCCTGGGGGATGTCGAGCGACGCGCCGATCGTCGGCAGCGCCACGTTCATGATCGCGGCGTCCAGAACGACCATGAACTGACTCACGCAGAGCAGGGCCAGGGCCAACCAGCGCCTGCTCTGAAAGTCACGTTCGGATGCCATGAGTCCTCCGAGGAGATTGGGGATGTGCCTATAATCCGGAAGCCGAATTCCGGTTCCGGTTGACGCCGTACTATACGGAATCGAGATTCCGTTTGCGTGGCGACCGTCACATAAGGGACGATTGAGGCGCGACAATTGGGACAACCACCCCACCGATGAGCCCCACCCCGGTCGACATCCGCCCCCTCCGCGCGGACGCGGCTCGCAATCGCGCCCGCGTCCTGGAGGCAGCCCGCGAGCTGATGGGGGCGCGCGGCGTTGAGGTCGGCATGGAGGAGATCGCGCGCCAGGCGGGCGTCGGCGTCGGGACCGTCTACCGGCACTTCCCCAACAAGGAGGCGCTGATCAGCGCGCTCGCCGAGGACCGCTTCGCCCGCATCGCCGCGGTGCTCACCGAGGCCCTCGAGGACCCCGATCCCTGGCACGGCTTCGAGACGATGATGCGCCGCACCGCCGAGATCCACGTCGCCGACCGGGCGCTGTCCGAGGTTATGCGAAACCACGGCGACGCGATGCAGGCCGCGGCGGAGAAGTACGGGGTGCCCGAGCTCAACGAGCGGCTCATCGAGCGCTGCAAGGCGGCCGGGGCGATCCGCGAGGAGGTCCACCACGGCGACATCCCGATGATCATGTGCGGCGTCGGGATCGCGACCTGTTCCGCCGCCGGCCGCCTCGCCGGCGAGGACGGCTGGAAGCGCTACCTCGAGTACGTGCTCGAGGGCATGCGCGCCGGCTGACGGCTCCGCCGGGAAGCGGCGCACGCGCGACCCGCGCGCCTTAGATTCGGCGCATGGGTCTGTGGGGTAGGACGCTGCGAGGCTGCACGCGGCTCGCGGCCGCTGCCGCGGCGATCGCCTGCGCAGCCGCCCTCCTCCCCACGCCCGCCGACGCCAAGCAGCGCTGGACGCCCTACACGCGCCCGGCCGAGTACGGGGTCGTCGAGGAGCGCAACGTGCCGATCCGGATGCCCGACGGGGTCGTGCTGCGCGCGAACGTCGCTCGGCCCGACGCGCCGGGCACGCACCCCGCGCTGATCATCCAGACCCCCTACAACAAGGACTTCGTCGTCAACCAGTTCCTGGGCGGCACCTCGAACTGGTTCGTCCAGCGCGGCTACGCGGTCGTCACCGTCGACGTGCGCGGGACCGGCGCCTCCGGCGGCACCTGGGACAGCTTCGGGCCCGCCGAACAGCGCGACGGCGCGCGCGTCGTGCGCTGGGTCCGCAACCAGCCCTGGTCGAACGGGCGGGTCGGGCTCACCGGCCCCTCCTACATGGCGATCACCCAGCTCTACACCGCCGCGCAGCGCCCGAAGGGGCTGCGGGCGATCTTCCCGATCGTGCCGCTCGGCGACGGCTACCGCGACATCGTCTTCTCCGGCGGGCAGATCAACATCGCCTTCATCCCGCTGTGGCTCGGGCTCGTGACCGCGGGCAGCATCGTGCCCTCGCCGAACGCGGTCGACCCCGCCGACCCGGTCGGGAGCCTGCTGGGCGCGGTCACGGCGCTGGTCCAGCACGTTGCGGGCGCGCTCTCCTTCCAGGTGCCCGCCGTCGTCGACGCCGCGGTCGGCGGCGAGATCGCCTACGACGGGCCGTTCTGGAAGACGCGCTCGCCGCTCGAGGTGGTCGACCGGATCAACGTGCCGACGTTCGTGGTCGGCGGCCTCCACGACATCTTCCAGCGCGGCGAGCCGCTCATCTACGAGCGCCTCAAGAACCGCGTGCCGACGCGCCTGCTGATCGGGCCGTGGACGCACGTCGGCGCCTCGACCGGCGAGGGCCTGCCGCGCGACGGCGTGCCCGACCTCCGCGAGATCGCGCTGCGCTGGTTCGACCGCTGGGTCATGGGCAAGCGCCGCGCCACGCGGATCGCCCGGATGCCGCGCGTGACCCAGTGGGTCTGGGGGCGCGAGCGCTACGCGGTGCAGCGCGACTGGCCGAGCCCGCGCCTCAAGCCCAAGCGCCTGCACCTGCGCGGCGGCGGGCGGCTCGCCCCCGAGGCGCCCGAGGGCTCCGAGGCGCCGCAGGGCTTCCTCCAGCACCCGCTCTCGGGGATCTGCACCCAGGCGACCGTGCAGTGGACCGCGGGCCTTCTGGACGCGATCCCCTGCACGAGCGACAACCGGCTCAACGAGCTCGGCGAGGCGATCTACACGACGCCGCCGCTCGAGCGCCCGCTGCGCCTCGACGGGCCCGCGCTCGCCGACCTGTGGGTGACGACGACCGCGCGCGACGCCGTGCTGTCCGTGCGCCTCACCGACGTCGCCCCCGACGGCACTTCGCGCGAGCTCACCTCGGGGTGGCTCGCGGCCAGCTTCCGCGCGGTCGACCGCTCGCGCAGCCGGTTCGTCGGCCGGCGCCTGCTGCAGCCCTGGCACCCGTTCACGAAGGACTCGGTGCGCCCGGTCACGCCGGGAGTGCCCACCCGCATGCGGGTCGAGATCTTCCCCACGTCGGCCGTCATCAAGCCCGGCCACCGGCTGCGGCTGTCGGTCGGCCCGTCGGACTTCCCGCACCAGCTCCCGCCCCTCCCCCAGGCGCTCAGCTCGCTGCTCGGGCAGGTGCGCGTGCTGACCGAGGCGGCCCACCCCTCGTCCGTCGTGCTGCCGGCGCGCCGCGCCAACTGCCGGCCGCAGGCGTGCCGCCCCCACCCCGTCCCGCACCTGATCCGCGGGCGCGGCTAGCCCCAGGCCCTTAGGCTGACGCCATGGACAAGGACTTCGAGACGATCGACGTCTCGGTCGCCGACGGCGCCGCGACGATCACCCTGAACCGCCCCGAGAGGCTCAACGCCTGGAACCAGCAGCTGGGCCTCGAGCTGCGCGCCGCGGTCGACGCCGTCGCCGGCGACCCCGCCGTGCGCGCGGTGCTGCTCACCGGCGCGGGCCGAGCGTTCTCCTCGGGCGCCGACCTGGGCGAGCCGGCGGACACGCTGCCCGACGGCACCCTCGACCTGGGCGGCGTGCTGCGCGATCGCTACAACCCGATCATCACGCGCCTGCGCTCGATGCCCAAGCCCGTGGTCAGCGCGGTCAACGGGCCCGCCGTGGGCATCGGCTGCTCGCTCGCGCTGGCCGCCGACCTCGTGCTCGCCACGCGCTCCGCGTACTTCCTGCTCGCCTTCGTGAACATCGGGCTCGTGCCCGACGGGGGCGCGAGCGCGTTCGTGCCGGCGCGCGCGGGCCATGCCCGGGCGATGGAGATGACGCTGCTCGGCGAGCGGGTCGGAGCCGAGCAGGCGCTCGAGTGGGGCCTCGTGAACCGCGTCGTCGAGGACGACGCGCTCTCCGCGGAGGCGGCCGCGCTCACCGCCCGCCTCGCCAAGGGGCCGACGAAGGCCTACGCCGCGGCGAAGGCGCTGCTCAACCGCAGGCTCTACGCCGGCCTCGAGGAGCAGCTCGAGGCCGAGGCACAGGCGCAGGCCGAGCAGGCCCGCAGCAAAGACTTCGTCGAGGGCGTCACCGCCTTCCTGCAGAAGCGCGAGCCCAACTTCACCGGCGAGTAGCGGCGCCGGCGCGACTCGCGTGGGAGGATCGGCGTCGTGGACCGCATCGCCCTTCCCGGCAAGGTCGCGCTCGTCACCGGCGCCGCGCGCGGGATCGGCCTCGCGACGGCCAAGCTGCTGCACGCCCGCGGCGCGGCGGTCGCCGTCG
>PKER01000279.1 GCA_002919115.1 bacterium | reverse complement strand
GGGGGGCGGGGGACCGGCGGGCCGGGGCGCGGGCCGTGCCCCGGGAACGCCCCTCCCGGAGGCCTTCGCACGGGCCGGCTCACGCCGCCCTCACGCGGCCGCACGGGTGGGCCCGCTCGCCGCCGCCGCGACCGGCAGCCACACGGTGAACGAGGAGCCCCTCCCGACCTCGCTCTCGACGGTGATGTCGCCCCCCAACGCGCGAGCCAGCGTACGGCTGATGGAGAGCCCGATGCCGGCGCCGCGCTCCGCGATCGTGTCCACGCGCTTGAACTCCTCGAAGATGGACTCCTGCTGCTCCCTGGGGATGCCCGGTCCGGTGTCCGTGACGGACACGGCGACCCACTGGCCCGCCCCGGGCGCCCCCCGATCCTCGCCCGAGGCGACGCGAACCACGACTCGCCCCTCCCGCGGCGTGTAGCGGATCGCGTTCGAGAGCAGGTTGCCCAGGATCTGACGGATCCGCCCCTCATCGCTCTCGATCACCGGGACGGCCGCGGGGAGCTGCGTCTCGAGCAGAATGCCCTTCGCCTCCGCCGCGGCGCGGAACTCCTCGACGGTCTCGGCGACCGTCCTGCGCACGTCCACCGGTCCGTGCTCGAGCCGGAGCTCCCGCGCCTCGGCACGCGCGATGTCCAGGAGGTCGTCGATCAAACGCACCGCAGCGCGGATCGAGCGGCGGATCCTGCCCACACTCTCCCGCTGCGCATCCGTCAGCCCGTTCGCGATCCCTTCCTCGAGGAGCTGCGCGTAGCCTTCCGCGGCGCTGAGCGGGTTCTTGACATCGTGGCTGAATCCGCGGATGAGGCGTGCACGGCTCTCAATGGTCCGCTCGAGCTCTTCGCGCCGCTGCTCGGATTGCTGGAGCAGCGCGACCTTGTAGAACGCCAGGGCCGCCAGGTCGGCGAACGTCCGCGCGCGGGCCACGTCCTCCGCCCGGAACGCCGGCCGACCGGACCTCCGACGCAGCTCGAGCACACCCAACGGTTCGTCGGCGTAGACGAGCGGGACGACCAGCGTGGTGTCGTTGCCATCCTGACGGCTCGCCGCCTGGGGCGCGGGCAGGTCGGCGGCCCGCCCATCGATGACCAGGAGCGGCTCGAGGCACGTGACGACGGCTTCGGTGATGGAGCCGCGGTACGGGAAGCGCGCGCCGACGCTCTGCTCCGTGTCGCCGGCGACGGCGGCGACGCGCACCTCTTCCTGCTCCTGGTCGATGCGGTTCACCGCCGCGCCGTCGCCGCCGACGGCATCCAACGCGCTCGCCGCGATCCGGTGGACGACCTCGTCGACGGTGGATGCGGAGGCGACCGCCTGCGCCGCGCGGCGGAGCGCCGCTTCCTCCCGGGCGCGTCGCTCGAACCGCGCTGCGGCGGAGCGGTACCGCGCGCCCAGCCGCTCGACGAAGAGCGCGGCGATGAGGGCGAAGAGCACCAGCAGGATGGTGAGCCCTGTGCCGAGCCGCTCGGTCTCCTCGATCAGCGCGACCCTGGCAGCGACGGCGCGGGCCAGCAATCCGGTGAGCTGGTTCGCGGTGAGCGCCCGCTCCTCGATGATCTCCTGCTCCACGGGGATCCGTGCCACGTAGGCTTCGGCCGGGAGCTGGCCGGAGATCAGCGAGTCCACGGAGGCGGTCGCACGCGCCCTCAGTGCCTGGAGCATGTCGACGCGTTCGACGAACGCGGGGCCCAGCCGGCGGGCGAGCGGCAGGAGTCGGGCGAGGGCGCGCTCTTCGGCGTCGAGGGCCTGCCGGTAGCGGTCCAGGAACGTGCGGTCGCCGGTGAGCAGGTAGCCCCGCGTGGCGGACGCCTCCAGGGCGATCGCGAGCTGGATCCGGTCCACCTCTTGGAGGGCCGGCTCGCTGACCTGGCTCATCTCCGCCCGGACCGCCGCGACCCGGTCGCGGATCACGAGGGGGACGGCGACCAGCGCCAGCAGCGACAGCAGCACGAGCAGGAGCGGCAGTCTCGTCGTCTGCCATGGAAGAGCGCCGGACTCCTCCTTCGAGCGCATCCCGACACGCCCCCGGTTGAGGACGTGGGAACCACTGCGCAAGGCCCGTTCCGACGGGGGCTACGGCATCCGGCCGCGGTGTCGTTGGGGCGAGGGGCGGAACCCGGGGCGCCGTGCCCCGGCGCTCGATGAACGCGCCCCCGCTCCGGCGTGGTCGAGCCGCCGGGGCGGGGGCGCTGCGAGGAGGGTCAGGTCCCGGCCTTGGCCGCGGCCGGCTTCGGCCGGGCCCTGTACTTCTCGTAGAGCTGCTGGTGCTTGTTGTCCGTGCTGACCTCCTTGCCGCCGATGATCAGGTGCTTGATCTGCGTCCTGATCTCGAGCGGATCGCCGTCGGTGACGATGAGGTTGGCGATCTTGCCCACGTCGATGCTGCCGAGGCGGTCGCCGAGGCCGAGGATCTCGGCCGGGTTCAGCGTGACGGCGCGGAGCGCCACGTCCCGCGGCAGCCCGTAGCCCGTGGCCATGGCCGCCTCGTACGGCAGGGTGCGCGAGTCCGCGGAGTTGAACGTAGCGAACGCGATCTTGACGCCGGCGGCGTGGAGCTTGCCGGGGTTCGCGTACGCCTCGTCGTAGGGCGCGTCCGGGCTGCGCGGCAGGGCCTGCGTCGGGCCGAGGATGACGGGGATGCCCTTCTCGGCCAGCAGATCCGCGACCTTGTAGCCCTCGGCGGCGCCGCCGATGATGAGTTTCAGGCCTTCCTGCTCGGCGAAGGCGACGACGTCCCGGATGTCGCGAGCCTGGTCCACCCGCACCAGCACGGGCAGCTCGCCCTTCGCGGCCCGGGCGAGGGCTTCGAGCCGCAGGTCGCGGGGGATCCGCGCCCCTCCCGAGACGGCGCGGTCGTAGCCGCGCGCCTGCGCGAGCCACTCGCGCAACCTGTGGACGGCGCGGTCGTGCTCCTCCTTGATCTCGCGGTAGCTGCGCTCACGAGCCGGGCCGAAGCCGAACGCGAAGCGGCCGCCGCTGCGCATCGAAGGCCACTCCATCACCATCACCGCGCTGGGCGTGATCTCCATCTCCTCGATGGTCCAGCCGGCGAGGTTGAAGACGGATCCCTGGCCGGGGAAGCCCGCCGACGAGCCGCGGAAGCCGCCGCCGGCGCCGGGCAGCGCGAGGGTGTGCGTGATGCCGTTGGCGCGGGCCACGGGGATGTGCTCGCTCGCCGGATGCACCGCGGTCCGCGCCTGGAGGTGGGGCGTGAAATCGCCCAGCTCATCGATGTCGTTGGTGACGGCGACGGCGTCGATCTCCGTGAGCCCGAGCCGCGAGCCGGCGTCGAAGAGGCCGGGGTAGACGTGCAGTCCCGTGGCGTCGATGACGCGGGCGCCGGCGGGCGCTGCCACATCCGGGCCGACCGCGGCAATGCGTCCGCCCTGGACGACGACGTTGCCGACGAACGACGGGCCGGACACGGGGTGGACCGTGCCGCCGCGGATGAAGAGCGTCTCCTGTGCGGAGGCGACGCCCGCGGCGCCGAGGAGCGCCGCGGCGGTGAAGAACGTGCGCAGCGCGATCATCGCACTCCCTCCAGCGTCGTGGCGGGGGAAGCCGCCTCGTCCGTGACCACCGGCGCGGCATCGCGACGCCGGGGCAGGTGCTTGTCCATGAGCGCCCGGATCTCGCGCTCGATCTCCGCCTGCCGCTGCCGGTCGAGCTCGATGTCGAAGTAGAGCTTGCCGTCCACGTAGGTCTTCTGCGGGACGCCCTCGGTGCTGAGCGGGTGCCCCTTCCAGATGACCAGGTCCGCGTCCTTGCCGACCTCGATGGACCCGGTGCGGTCGGCGATGCCGAGCTGGATCGCAGGGTTGAGCGTGACGAGGCGGAGCGCCTGTTCCTCGCTGAGGCCGCCCCACTTCATCGTCTTGGCCGCCTCCTGGTTCAGGTGGCGGATCTCCTCATCCGAGTCGGAGTTGATCGAGACGATGACGCCGCGTTCCGTCATGAGCGCCGCGTTGTACGGGATCGCGTCGTACGCCTCGACCTTGTAGGCCCACCAGTCGGAGAACGTCGAGGCGCCGGCGCCGTGCGCGGCGATCTCATCCGCGACCTTGTAGCCCTCGAGCACGTGCTGCAGCGTCGCGATCCTGAACCCCATCTCCTCGGCGAGGCGGAGGAGCTGCAGGATCTCGTCGGAGCGGTAAGAGTGCGCGTGCACGAGCCGCTCCCCGCGCAGGATCTCCGCCAGCGCCTCGAGCTTCAGGTCGCGGCGCGGCGGCACGGCGTTGCGGTCTCGGCGGCGACGCTGCTCGTACTCCTCCCACTCCCGCATGTACTCCTCCGCTTCGAGGAACGCCTGCCGGATCACATCCTGCACGCCCATGCGCGTGGTCGGGTAACGGGCCGGGTTGCGCTCGCGTTTGGTGTTCTCGCCGAGCGCGAACTTGATGCCCTCCGGCGCGCCCTCGAAGAGCAGATCGTCGGCGTCCGCGCCCCAGCGGAGCTTGACGACGGCGTTCTTCCCGCCGATCGGGTTCGCGCTGCCGTGCAGGATGTTCATGGTGGTGACGCCGCCGGCGAGCGCACGGTAGATGCCGATGTCATCCGGGGCGAGCACGTCCTTGATGCCGACCATCGCGCTGACGCTGACGGTGCCCTCGTTGATCGCATCGGCGGCCGTGTGGGAGTGCGCGTCGATGATCCCGGGGGTCACGTACATCCCGGTGGCGTCCACGATGGTCGCGCCGCGCGGCGCCTCCAGGCCCTTGCCGACGGCGGCGATCTTGCCGTTCCGGATCAGGATGTCGCCGCCCTCGATCGTGCCGTTGGACGCGGTGAGGATGGTGGCGTTCCGGATCAGCGTGACGGGGTCGTCCCGGTACGGCCCGCGGTCCTCGCCCACGTGGAGATGGTGCAGGCCGGGGATGCGGCGGGCCAGCCGGTCGGCGAGGTCCTCGGCCCGG
>PKER01000095.1 GCA_002919115.1 bacterium | reverse complement strand
GTGATCCCCGCGGGCGCCCTTTCCCTGCTTTTGGGTTAGGTGTCGATGGTGTTTGGCAACCCCCCGGCTAGGAACCGGTGTTGATCACCACCGCGTTCGAATCGGCCGGCGCGGACGTGCCGTTGCCGTTGGTGCGCGTCACGCGGCACACCACCGACTTGCCGACCTCATCGGCCTTGGCGCGGTAGCGGATCGGGTTCGTCGAGCCGGTCTCGCCCGGCCCGGTGCCGACCGGCACCGGATCGCCGTCGAGCAGCCAGGTGTAGGTGTACGACCCGCTGAGCGTCCACTCGCCCGGATCGCAGGTCAGCATCGTGCCGACCTTGCCGGAACCGGTCACGCTGGGCGGCGTGACGTTCTGCGGGACGTTGACCTGCGCCTGGACGACGACGCCGTTCGACTCCGCCGGCTCGGACGCGCCCCACTGGGCGTTGGTCTTCACCACCTGGCAGCGGACCTCCTTGCCGGCGAACTCGGCGCTGGCGCGGAACCGCTTCGGGTTGGTCGAGCCGGTCTGGCCGGGCTCGGTGCCGACCTCGACGGGCTCTCCGTCCACCGTCCAGCTGAACGAGTTCGTCCCGCTGGCGCTCCACGTGCCGGGCTCGCAGGTCAGCATGGTGCCGGCCTTGCCGGTGCCCGTCAGCACGGGCGGCTCGACGTTCTGCGGCGCGTTCGCACCGGTGACCTCGACCTCGATCGTCTTCGAGGCCTCCTCGCCGTCCGCGTAGATCACGGTCAGCGTCACCTCGTGCTTGCCGCTGGCAGCGAACGTGTGGGTCGGGTTGGGCTCATCGGACGTGTCGCCGTCGCCGAAGTCCCACTCGTACGCGACGCCACCGGACTTGCCGATCGAGAACTCGACCTCGCCGGGCTCGTCACCGAGCTCGAACTCGGGATCGGGCCCCGGCGTGTCGGGCCCGCCGATGTAGCTGTAGCGCCACACGCCGTTGTTGGCGTTGGTGATCGAGAAGAACCCGCCGGAGTAGCGGTGCGCGTACAGCGCGCCGTCCGGGCCGAACTCGAGGTCCATGAGCGAGTTGGCGGGCATCGAGTTGCCGAAGATGCCGCTGAGCGAGTCAACGGCGATCGGCGGCGTGCCCTCGCCCCAGGTCTCCTCGTCCATGAGCAGGGCGTGGCGGATGTTCGTGGCGCTCGAGAAGTCGCCGATGAACCACCGCCCGTCCCAGTACTCGGGCCAGCGCTCCGGGCCCTTCGCCGCGTCGTAGCGGTAGATCGGGCCTGCGATCACCGCCTGGCCGCCACCGTGGGCCCACGGGCAGCGCCGGTAGGACGCGGGCGGCTGGGCGTTGTTGTTGTTGGTGTAGATCGGCACGCCGTTGGCGTTGCGGGCGTAGTCGTAGCACCCGCCTGCCGCGCCGTACCAGATGTTCACCGGCTTCGCCGGAGGCACCACGGGCAGGCCCTCGTTGAACGGCGAGTCGTTGACGATGCCGTTCGGGTTCAGGCAGTCCCAGAAGCCGCCCGTCTGGCCGTCCTCACCGCCACCGACGGTGCCGGGGTGGCCGAACGGAGCGGGCTGGCCGCCGCCCGAGGTCGAGGGCAGCTTGGCCCGGTAGTGCTGACGGTTGCCCGTGCAGTACGGCCAGCCGTAGTTGCCGGCCTCGGTCATGATCACGGCGTTCTCGGTCTTCGCCGGGCCCCAGGTCGGGCTCACCGTGCCCTGGTCGGGGCCGACCCACGAGGCGCTGATCGCGTCCGTCTTCGGGTCGATGTTGAGCGTGAACAGGTTGCGCACGCCCATGGCGAAGATCTCGGGCCGGGCCTGGTTGCCGTTGCCCTCCTCGCCCGTGAACAGGTTGGGCCCGTTCGGGGCGTCCTCGCCGGGGATGTCGTAGGTCGTGCCCTCGCCGTAGTCGCCGTTACCGCCGAACTCGAAGCCCTCGATGGAGGGGTACACGTCCTCCACCGGGCCGGGCTCCTGCCCGGGCGACGAGATGGCGAGCTTCGGCGTCGGGCCGGGGTTCGCCTTCGGCTTGATGCGCAGCAGCTTGCCCTCGAGCGCGAAGGTCGAGCCCGAGGTCTGGCGCGCGTCGGCGTAGCTGATCACGCCGCCCGGCACGCCGACCTGCCCGTTGGTGGGCACGGTGTAGTTCTCGTGGGCGTTCGTGTAGCCGCTGTTGTTCGAGTTCGGCGAGTTGCCGATGTTGTCGCCGGTGGCGATGTGGAGGTTGCCCTCCGAGTCGAACGCCATGGCGCCGCCCACGTGGCAGCAGGAGTAGACCTGCGTGAGCCAGTGGAGGATCACCTTCTCCGAGCCGGGCACGATCGACTTCGTCTCCTCGTCGTAGGTGAAGCGGGAGACACGCCGCTCCGCCATGAACGACTGGCGGTCGAAGCCGGGGCCGTGCTCGTCCTCGAAGTACGGGAACCACTGCAGGTAGATGTACGGGCGACCCTTCGTGAAGTCAGGGTCGAGAGCGATGCCCAGGATGCCCTGCTCGTCCTTGGACGTGGCACCGGTCTCAGCGCCGCCGCCCTTCGCCCCGAACACCTGGAACCTGGCGATCTGGGTGATCTTGTCGCCGTTCTGGTTGTTGGAGCCCGGGACGCTCGGATCCCAGACGTGCAGGGTGCCGCAGCCGAGCGCCGGGTTGGGCGCATCCCAGTTGGCCTGCTGGGTCATGCCCTGACCGCAGATCGCGCGGCCGATGTAGAAGACGCGGCCGTCGTCGGCGATCGCCATGCCGTGGCTCTCACCGACGTAGCGGGTCGCGTCGGGCACGTTCAGGCAGTTCCCGGCGCCGCTCGGGCAGTTGACCGGGTTGTTCGGGTTGAGGCGCGTGGCCTGGTAGTTCGACGTGATCGTCGCCTTGCAGTTGCCGCGCACCATGCCCGCGGCCCACTGGATCGCGCCGAGCACGTGCGCCTGGATCTCGTCGGCCCCCCAGGCGTCCTCCGTGCGGCCGAAGCCGACGTAGAACGAGCGGCCGTCCTCGAGGTCACGGCACCAGGACACCGGGCGGTTCGTCTGCGGGTTCGGGTTGGTGCGAACCGCGTCGTTCGTGATCGACTCGCCCGTCGGAACGGTGCCGAAGCGCACGCGCGCGACGGTGTGCACCGAGCCGGTCGGGTTGTTCGTCCACTGGTACCAGGCGTCCTCGTGGCCCTCGAAGAGCGCCGGCAGGTCGCGCGTCGCCGGGTGCACCCGGTCGAGGAACTCGACGTCCTGCGCGCTCGGGCCGTCGCTGCCCGACGTACGCGGGTTGCCGGTGATGCCGAGCAGGCGGTCGAACGCCGAGTTGCCGGGCTCGAGCCCAGCGGCGTCGCCGATGGCGACGAAGCCGCCGCCGTTGTCGACGTAGTCGACCAGCGCCTGCTCCTGGGCGCTGTCGAGGACGTCGCCGGACGAGTGCACGAAGACGACCGCGCGGTACTGGGCGAGATTGCCCGCGTTGATCGCCGACGCGGACGAGGTCACATCGACCTCGAAGTCGTTCTCATCCCCCAGCGCCTCGATCGCGTCGACCGCGTCGTCGGTGGCGCTGTTCGGGGAGCCCGCGGTCCCGGTGAACACCAGGATCTTGCCGGCGTCGGCGTTCGCGTTGGCGGCGCCGAAGGCAAGCGCCGCAACGAGCGCGAGCGCGAACGCCGTCACTAGGGCGAACGCGCGAGGAAGGGTCGCCGTGGCGACCCGTACAGCGTCAGGTGGGCCTGCGTGCGCGAAAGCGCAATGGCGCACCCGTTTGACAGGTGACATGCCCCTCGCTCTCCTCCTGTCCTGTTCGAAGGGGTTTCGTGTGGTTGGTGATTGGACGAATCGCACAACACCCGAAAAGGCTGCACCCCATTCGGGTAGTGCGTCGGCAAACCTAGTCCGGCCAGCGGACGGTTGTCAAGGGTCTTTGGACTAGATGACGAACAAACCCCGCTGATTCCCGCCAAACTGTGTGCGGAACCGCACCAGCTCAGGCCCCGGGGGCCGGGCGGCGGGGCCACCAGCTGCGGTCGCCCAGCCACACGGCGAGCGCGGGGACGAGCAGGGTCCGCACGAGGAAGGTGTCGACGAGCACACCGAGCGCCACGGTGAACCCCACCTGGAAGAGGCTCTCGAGCTCGACCGCCATGAGCGCCGCGAACGTGCCCGCCAGGATCAGCCCCGCCGAGGTGATCACGCCGCCGGTGCGCGCGAGCCCGGCGACCACGGCGTCGGGCGTGGCCATCCCGGAGCGGTGGTGCTCGCGCACGCGCCCGAGCAGGAACACGTTGTAGTCCACGCCGAGCGCGACGAGGAAGATGAACGCGAAGGTCGCGAGGTTCGGATCGGATCCCGGCTGCCCGAAGACGTGCGTGAAGACCAGCGAGCTCGCGCCCAAAGCGAACGCGAACGAGAGCACGACGGTCGCGACGGCGTACAGCGGGGCGATCACGCAGCGCAGCAGCGCCACGAGGATGGCGAGCACGACGAGCAGCGTGAGCGGCACGATCAGCCGCGCGTCGGAGGCGAGCGCCCGGTTGGTGTCGTAGGCCTGGGCGGTGATCCCACCGACCAGCACCGCCGAGTCGTCGCCGCCCCCCGCCTCCTTGACCAGCTCGCGGATGCCCGGGATCTGCTCGCGGGCCTCCTCGGAGAACGGGTCCACGTTGAGGCTCGCCTCGAGCGAGATGAGCTGCTGGTCGTCGGTCTGCGAGGAGGCGTTCGCCTCGGCGATGCGGTCGTCAGCGCGCAGGGCGGCGAGCACCTCGTCGGCCGCCGCGCCGGAGCGGACGACGACGTCCAGGGGCGCGACCCGCCCCGGCGGGAACTTCTCGCGGATCACCTCCTGGCCCCGGACCGACTCCGGCGGGTCCCGGAAGATCTCGGTGAAGTCGAGCGTCTCGCGCCCCTCGAGGCTGCCGAGCGCGCCGAGCGCGAGCAGGCCCGCCGAGGCCAGGGCGACGAGGCGCGGCTGGTGATG
>PKER01000336.1 GCA_002919115.1 bacterium | reverse complement strand
CGCGCACCGGCAGCCGCTCGCCGCTCGGCCGCTCGAAGTCGGCCTCGGCGCCCATCCGGCCGTCCTCTGCCCGGTGGGCGAGCTCGAGCGCCGCGGCGAGCGCCCCGCGCGGCAACCAGGGCAGGGGCTTGCCGACGAGATCCCCCTCGTCCACGCCGAGCAGCTCCGCGAGGGCACGGTTGGCGCGCACGACGCTGCCGTCCGCATCGAGCAGGGCGATCCCGCCCGGCGCCGACTCGAACGCCGCCTCGTAGAGCGCAGCGCGACTCGGATCGCGGTCGCGGAACTGGGATGTCGGACTGGAGGCGGACACGCTCACATCTCTGCTGTCGGTAACCCCCGCCGACCGCTTGAGTAGCGGCCCCGCGATTGATTCGTGCAAGGGGAGGTTACGACGCCACCGAGCGCACCCTTGCCTGACCCGCTTGAGCTGCATCGAGGCTGGCACCGCGCCCGCGCTGGCTGCCGCGGTACGCGGGCACGCGCAGGCGGTTGAGCGCGCCGGCGAGCTCGAGGCCGCCCCCGGTGTTCGCCGGGTCGAACGCGATGCCCTCGTCCGGCACGCGCCGCCCGAGACGCAGGTCGGCGACGGGCGTCCACGGCGAGAACGCGGTCGCGATCGCGAGCTCGAAGCGCAGGTCCGCGACGTCGCCCTCGGCCAGCTCGGCAAGGGTGATCCGGCGCCGGCCCGCGTCGGGGCGCGCCCCGATCACGACTCGCCCCGCGGCGCAGCGGTACGGGAGGAGCGTCGAGTACCAGCCCTCTCCGAAACCCCAGGCGGGGGCCAGCAGGTGGCGGGCGATCCGCGCGCGGCCGGAGCTCACGAGCAGGAGGTCCTGGTGGCGCCCGGGGCCGTAGGCGTCGTCGATCCGGACCGCGAGGCCGCAGGGGTCCGGGAGAGCCTCCGGCAGGCCCAGGGACCGCGAGAGCCGCACGCGCCCCGTGCGCTCGCGGCCCGAGTCGAAGAGCTCGGCGCCGGTCGCGGCGCCGTCGCGCGGCACCAGGGTCGCGGCGAAGCCCACGCCGTAAGGGTGGAAGCAGCGGCGCCCGCGAAGGCGCGAGAGCGCCCCGAACGTCCGCGCGGTGAGCGCCTTGACCTGCTCAGGCGGCACGTACCGCCGGTACCCGGCGGCCGCTGGGGCTACCGCCCGGGTCGCCCACGATCGCGAGCAGGGCGTCCACCACCTGCGGGTCGAACTGCGTACCGGAGTTCGCGCGCAGCTCGGCGATCGCCTCCTCGACCGGGAGGGCGGCACGGTACGGCCGATCGGACGTCATCGCGTGGAACGCGTCGCACGCGAAGACGATGCGCGCCTCGATCGGGATCTGCTCGCCCGCGAGCCCGCGCGGGTAGCCCTGCCCGTCCCAGCGCTCGTGCTCGGCGCGCACGATCGGCGAGAGCTCGGCGAGACCCGGGACGTGCTGGAGGAGGTCGGCGCCGATGTCGGGGTGGCGGCGCATGATCGCCCACTCCTCCTCGTCGAGCGGCCCCGGCTTGCTCAGGATGGCGTCGGGGATGGCGAGCTTGCCGACGTCGTGTAGGCGGGCCGCGGCCTCCAGGCGCATGCGTTGCTCGTCGCCCACCCCGAGCCGCCGGCCGACCGAGCTCGCCAGCTCGACGACGTTCTCGGAGTGCTCGGCGGTGTACTCGTCGCGGGCGTTGACGGCGGCGATCAGCGCGTACGCCCCGACCCGCAGGGTGCGTTGCAGCTGGGCGCGCATCTCCGCGTGCTCCATGGCGAGCGAACCCAGGGCGGCCATCCGGCTCAGGATCTTCAGGTCCTCCTCGGTGAACCGCCGGCGCTCGTCACTCGAGACGACCACGAGCGCGGCGCGCACCTCCCCGCCCCACCGCATCGGCGCGCCCATCGCCCCCTTGGGCACGAAGCCGTCGGGCATCGGCATGGGCTTGCGGATCACCTCCGCGTAGTCACCGACCAGCAGCGGCTCGCCGGTCGCGATCACCCGCCCGCTCAGGCCGTGATCGGCGGGCCACCGGCGCTCATCGAACCCCTCGGGCGCCCGGTACGAGGCGATCGACCTGATGTAGCCGGGGTCCTCCTCGTCGACGACCATGGCGGCCGCCAGGTCGGCGCGGAGCGCGTGGGCCACGTGTTCAGCGAGCGTGGCCATCACGCCGGGGTCGCTGGGGTCGGTGTTGAGCGCATGCACGGCGCCCAGCACCTCGACGTTGTGGCGGGCGCGCTGCCGGGCGTGCTCCCGCGAGCGCGCCATGGCGAGCACGGCCCGCACGGTCTGGACGGCGAGCGCCATGACCAGGGCGGCGATCACGAAGTCCCAGGTGCCGGGCGACCTGCCCTCGAGCACGTCGTCGACCAGGGGTAGCCCGCCGATCACCACGACCGCGGCGGCGATGCCCAGCTTCGATGCCATGAAACCTCTCGACTCCCTCCGCAGCTCCCCTCGCGGGGATCAGTGCCATCCAGGCTGCGCCAACGGTACCCCCTACTACCCAGAATTCATAGGCTTCTTGCGCATCCTTCCGGCGAATCGTGTTAGATGCGCGCCGTGACGACCGGGCAAGTGTCCGCCCCCGCGCCCGCGCAGGCGTTCACGCACGAGACGCTGCGGGTGAGCCCCGCGCCCGGCGCGAGCACGACGGTGCACGTCCTGCGCCTGCAGCGCTCCCGGTACCGGGTACGCGTCGCTCGCCTCGACCCGCTGGCGCGGCTCGCCGACTGGTGCGCCGCAAACGGCACCGAGCACGCCCTGATCGGCGGCTTCTACGTGCGGGCCCGGTCCGTCCCGCTCGGGGACCTGTGGATCGACGGCCGCGCGCTTCCCTCCGAGCCCTTCGACGCGCCGTGGGACCGGCTGCGCTCCTGCGTCCACATCGAGGGCGACGACGTGGCCCTGCGGCCGCGCACGGAGCTGCCCGCGGCCGTCGCGGGAGATTTGTTGCAGGCGGGCCCGCTGCTCGTGCGCGGCGGCCGCTCGGCGATCCGCGCCGGGGTCGATCCCGAGGGCTTCTCGGCGGGGGCGCGCCAGTTCGACTCGGACATCACCGCGGGGCGCTACCCGCGCGCGGCCCTCGGCGTCAACGGGGGCGAGCTGATCGCCGCGGTCTGCGACGGCCGCACGGACGACGACTCGGGGCTCGAGCTCGGCGAGCTCGCCGACGTGATGGTGTCGCTGGGGGCGACCGACGCGATCAACCTCGACGGGGGCGGCTCGGCGTCGCTCGTCGTCTCCGGGCGCCTCGTGAACACCCCGCGCGAGGAGCACGGCGTGCCCCTCGTCGGGGGGCGCCCGGTCCCCACCGCGCTGCGGTTCGAGGCGCGCTGAGCCGGCGCCCCGCCACGTTCAGCCCTAGTCGTCGTTTTCCGGCTACGTGGGCTGAACGAACGACGCCGCAGCGCGACGTTCAGCCGTGGTCGCCGGATTTCGACTACCAGGGCTGAACGTGCGGCGGGGGTGGGACTCCGCCCCCGCCGGCCCGGACCCGACCGTTAGGCTCCATTTCCATGGAGCCTGTTAACGAACAGCCGAACCTGTTGATGGGCTTCTACTTCTATCCGCGCGGCGGTTCGGCGCACGCGTGTGCCGCGTTGGCCGCCGAGCTCACGCGCGCGGGGATGCCCGTCACGCTCGTCGCCGGCTCGCGCAGCGACGGCGACCCGCTTGCGATCGCGACCAGGTTCTTCGGCTACTGCGACGTCTTCCCAGTCGACTTCACGCGCGCGCTGCGCGCCCCCGACCCCGCCCGCACGGACCCGGGGCCGGGCGGGGCCCCCATGCACGCCTCCTACGAGGACCGGCCGGGCGCCGAGGACCCCGTCTTCGCGACGCTCGACGACGAGGCCTTCGAGCTCCACGTCGCGGCCTGGCAGCGCGAGCTCGAGCGCGCCGCGACCGGCGGCGTGGACGTCCTCTACCTGCACCATCTGACCCCGATCAACGAGGCGGCGGCGCGTGCCTTCCCGGATGTGCCGGTGATCGGCCACACCCACGGCTCGGAGCTGCTCATGCTCGAGGCCATCGATTCGGGCCCGCCCGCCGAGTGGGCGCACGCCGAGGCGTGGGCTCAGCGGATGCGCGAGTGGGCCGCCGCCTGCGAGCGCCTGGTGGTGAACAGCGAGCAGGGGCGCGAGCGCGCGGCGCGGCTGCTCGGCGTCGACCGCGCCCGCTTCGAGCTGATCCCCAACGGCTTCAGCGACGACTTCGCGCCGCGGCCGATCGACCGAGCCGCCCACTGGCGCAAGCACCTGGTGCGGGAGCCGCGCGGCTGGGCGCCGGGCGAGCCCCCGGGGAGCGTCTCGTACACCGAGGCCGACCTGGACGCGCTGCGCGGCGTCACGCTGCTCAACGTCGGGCGCTTCACCGCCGTGAAGCGGCTGCGGCTCCTGATCGAGACGTTCGCGCGCGCCCAGCCGCGCTTCGACGAGCCGGCGGCGCTCGTGCTCGTCGGCGGCTACCCCGGCGAGTGGGAGGACGAGCACCCGCTCGAGACGGTCCGGCGTGTGGGCGCGAGCAACGTGTTCCTGGCCGGCTGGCACGAGCAGTCGGCCCTCCCGGACTTCCTGAACGCGAGCGACGTCCTCGTACACCCGTCCGCGAACGAGCAGTTCGGGCAGGTGCTTGTCGAGGCGATGGCCTGCGCGGTGCCCACGATCGCGGTGAACCGCGGCGGGCCGGCGCAGATCGTCGAGCACGGGGCAACGGGGTGGCTGGTCCCGCCGGACGACCCGCAGGCCCTCGAGGAGGCGCTCGTCGAGGCGGTCAACGACCGGCGCCGACGCGAGCAGATGGGCCTGAACGCCCGCCGCAAGGCGCTCGCCTCCTACGGGTGGTCGCAGATCGCCGCGCGGACGCAGCAACTCGTCGCCTCGGTCGCGGACGCGCCGATGGCGGCGTCGGCCACCCGCTAGCGCTGCCCCTGCAGCTCCGGGCCGGCGGCGCCCGCATCGCCGGG
>PKER01000235.1 GCA_002919115.1 bacterium | reverse complement strand
CGAGCCGGTCGACCCCGCCCCCGTGGTCGACGCGATGCTGGGCGCGGGCCGGCAGGTCCTGCCGCGCCAGGAGGCGATCCAGCTCGCCGCCGCGCGCGCGGCCAAGGCGCTCGCCGGCCGCGGCCCCCGTTTCGAGGCCGCCCGCGACGCCCTGCTCTCGCGGTTCTCCGGCACCGAGCAGCGGCTCGACGCGGTCGTCGTCGTCCGCAGCCAGCCCGACGGGCTCGAGGGCCGCGAGCTCGCCGACACCGAGGCGGTCGAGCGCGGCGTGATCGACGGGCTGCTCGACGAGGGCATGCACGTCGTGGGCGCGGAGCGCACCGAGGACGAGCCCTCGCAGATCGGGTTCTTCGAGAGCCACGGGCTGTCCTCGGTGGACAACGTCGACCAGCTCGTCGGCAAGTTCGCCCTCGTCCTGCTGCTCGACGGGACCGAGGGGAGCTACGGGGTGAAGGAGACCGCGGACGGGCTGCTCCCCGAGCTGATCGAGCCCGCCGAGCCCATCCAGCCCGAGCCATGACGCTTTCGGGACTCGTGCTCTCCGCGGCGGTCGCGGCGCTCGTGAGCTCCGCGTGGGTGCGCGACATGGCGCGGGCGGGCCTCGTGCGCGCCAACTACCGCGGCGTTGAGGTCGCGTTCCCGGCGGGGGCGGTGCTCATCTCCTGCTCGCTGCTCGCGCTGATCCCGCTCGCCGTGCTCGACGACCGCGCCGATTTGGACCTGCTCGACCCCGATCTGCGCCGCTGGGCCACCTACGTGATCGGCGTCGCGATGCTCGGCCTGCTCGACGACGCGCTGGGGCGCGGGCACGCCGCCGACACCCCGCGGGGCTGGCGCGGGCACGCGCGCTCGGTGCTGCGCGGCGGCTTCTCCACCGGGGCGATCAAGGCGGCGGGCGCGCTGGCGCTGGCCGCCTACGCGGTGTCCGGCCGCGGTCGCGAGGGGCTCGACTACGTCGCCGACCTCGCCCTGCTCCTGCTCACGACGAACCTCTTCAACCTGCTGGACCTGCGCCCCGGGCGGGTGGAGAAGGTCTTCGTCGCGCTGCTTGCGGGCCTGTGCCTGATCGGCTGGACCGACGCGCCGCTCACGGTGCTCGGGCTCTTCATCGGACCGGTGCTGGCGATGGCGCCGCTCACGCTGCGCGAGCGCGCGATGCTCGGCGACACCGGCTCGAACCTGGTCGGGGCGCTCGCCGGGGTCGCGCTCCTGCTCGTGCTCGGCGATACGGCGCGCCTCGTCGCGCTCGCGATCGTCGCCGCGCTCTCGATCTACGGGGAATTTAGGTCGATTTCCCAGGCGATCGAGAAAATTCCGCCCCTGCGCGCTCTAGACTCGCTGGGCAGAGTCCGATGACGCTCTCCGTTCGTCTCCACACCAGCTTCGACCACGGGGGGCGGACCCTCCCATGAAGCCGGGGGAGACGCGGTTCATCTTCGTCACCGGCGGCGTCGTCTCGTCCCTCGGCAAGGGCATCGCCGCGGCGTCCATCGGCCGCCTGCTCGTCAGCCGGGGGTTCAGGGTCCAGCTCCAGAAGTTCGACCCGTACATCAACGTCGACCCCGGGACGATGAGCCCGTTCCAGCACGGCGAGGTGTTCGTCACCGAGGACGGCGCCGAGACCGACCTCGACCTCGGCCACTACGAGCGCTTCACCGACGAGAACACCTCGCGGGCGTCGAACGTCACCGCGGGGTCGGTCTACAACTCGGTGATCCGGCGCGAGCGCCGCGGCGACTACCTGGGCGCGACCGTCCAGGTGATCCCGCACATCACCGACGAGATCAAGCAGCGCATCCTGATCGTCGCCGAGTCGCAGGCCGTCGACTTCGTGATCACGGAGATCGGCGGCACCGTGGGCGACATCGAGTCGCTGCCGTTCCTCGAGGCGATCCGCCAGCTCTACTCCGAGCTCGGTCCGAAGCGCTGCATGTTCGTGCACCTCACGCTCGTGCCCTACATCGCGCACGCGGGCGAGCTCAAGACGAAGCCCACGCAGCACTCGGTCAACGAGCTGCGCCGCATCGGCATCCAGCCGCACGCGCTGGTCTGCCGCTCGGAGAAGGGCCTCGACCGCGACATCCGCCGCAAGATCGCGCTGTTCGCGTCGATCCACGAGGACGCCGTGCTCTCGGCCCGCGACGTGGACAACATCTACAAGGTCCCGCTCGCGATGCGCGCCGAGGGCGCCGACGACCTCATCCTCGACCACTTCGGGATCGAGGCCCCGCCGCCCGACCTGACCGAGTGGGAGGAGCTCGTGCGCCGCGCCGACGCGTGCGAGGGCCGGGTGCGGATCGCGCTCGTCGGCAAGTACGTGCAGCTCGAGGACGCCTACAAGTCGGTCATCGAGGCGCTCCACCACGGCGGCTACCACCACGGCGTGAACGTCGACGTAGAGCTGATCGACTCCGAGCAGTTCGACCCCGAGGACGTCGCCGGGTGGGCCGACGGGATCCTGATCCCGGGCGGCTTCGGCGAGCGCGGCATCGAGGGCAAGATCGCGGCCGCGCAGGTCGCGCGCGAGCAGGGCATCCCGTACCTGGGCATCTGCCTCGGCATGCAGATCGCGGTCGCGGAGTTCGCGCGGCACGTCTGCGGCATGGAGGGCGCGAACTCGACCGAGTTCGACCCGGAGACGCCGTACCCGGTGGTCGACCTTCTGCCCGAGCAGAAGGAGGTCTCCGACATGGGCGGGACGATGCGCCTGGGCGCCGACCCGGTGAAGGTCCACGAGGGCACGAAGGCGCGCGAGATCTACGGCGACGCGGTGATCTACAAGCGCCACCGCCACCGCTACGAGGTCAACAACATGCTGCGCCGGCGCCTCGAGGACCAGGGCCTGGTCGCGGGCGGCACGTCGCCCGACGAGCGCCTCGTCGAGATGATCGAGCTGCCCGACCACCCGTTCTTCGTGGCCTCGCAGTTCCACCCGGAGTTCAACTCGCGCCCGACCAACCCCGAGCCGCTCTTCCGGGAGTTCGTGGGGGCGGCGGCGAAGCGCGCGCAGGAGCGCGGCGAAGCCGCGGCCGAGGGCGACGCCGACGGGGCCGAGATCCGCGTGCGCCACGAGGCGTAACGGGGCGGCTTTCTCCCCAGCGACGCCGGCGGCCCGCGCTTAGCCTCGGTGCATCGCTGACCTCGACCAGTACCGCGAGCGCTCGCTCGAAACCTGGGACCGGCTCGCCGACAACTGGGCCGCGGAGCGGCAGTGGATGTGGAGGCAGACCGAGCCGGTGAGCCGCCGCCTGGCCGAGCGGCTCGCGGCGCAGCCCGGCGACGTGGTGCTCGACCTCGCCTGCGGCATGGGCGACACAGGGTTCCTCGTGGCCCGCTCGATCGCCCCGGACGGCCGGGTGCTCGCCACCGACTTCTCGCCGGAGATGCTGGACCGGGCGCGCCGCAACGCCGCGGAGCAGGGGGCGGAGAACGTCGAGTTCCGCCTGCTGGACGCGGAGGACATGGACCTCCCCGACGACTCGGTCGACGGCGTGGTCTGCCGCTTCGGCTACATGCTGATGGGAGACCCCGTGCGGGCGCTGCGCGAGACGCGCCGCGTGCTGTGCGACGGCGGGCGCGTCGCCTTCGCCGTCTGGGCCGCGCCGCAGGAGAACCTGTGGGCGGCGCTGCCCGCGCTCGAGCTCATCACGCGAGGGCACGTCCCGCCCCCCGAGCCGGGCGACCCGGGAATCTTCGCGATGGCGGACCCGGCGCGGATCGCCGACGCGCCCGAGCGGGCCGGCTTCGCCGACCACTCCGTGGAGCAGGTCGCGTTCGACTGGCGCTACGAGGGCCCCGACGAGCACTGGGAGCTCACGCTCAAGCTGGCGGGCCCGCTCGCCGACGCGCTCGGCGAGCTCCCCGAGGAGGAGCGTGCGCAGATCCGGCAGTCGGTGTCCGAGCGGATCGGCGCGATCCTCGCGGGCCGCGGGAGCGTCCCCGCCCTCGTGCACGTCGTCACCGCGTCCTGAGCCGCGGGCTACCCGGGCGCCTCGCCAGGGCATAGCCTTCCGCGCGATGGTTCCGGACGAGCGCATCCTGCGGCGCTTCGCGAGGCTCTGCGAGACCCCCAGCCCGACGGGGGAGGAGCGCGCGGTCGCCGACGCCGTCGCCCGCGAGCTGCGCGAGGCCGGGGTGGAGGTCGCCGAGGACGACGCGGCCGAGCCGGCCCGCGCCGGATCGGGGAACCTGATCGCCCGCGTCCCCGGCGCCACGGAGCGCTGGGTCTCGTTCTTCGCGCACCTCGACACGGTCCCGCACGACGGCCCGATCGAGGTCGCGTTCGCGGACGGCGTCTTCCGCAGCCGCGGCGACACGATCCTTGGCGCCGACAACAAGGCCGCGGTCGCGGTCCTGGTCGAGCTCGCCCTGCGCGCGCTCGAGATGCCGTCCCCCGTGGGGCTCGAGCTCGTCTTCACGGTCGCGGAGGAGGACGGCCTGCGGGGCGCCAAGGAGCTCGACGTCTCCGGCCTGCGCTCGGAGTTCGGCTACGTGCTCGACCACGCGACGCCGATCGGCGAGGTGATCACCGCGGCGCCGACCTACAACCGGATCGTCGCGGACTTCGAGGGGGTCGAGGCCCACTCCGGGATCCGCCCGGAGGACGGCCGCAGCGCCATCGCCGCGGCCGCAGCCGCGATCGGCGCGATGCGGCTCGGCCGCATCGACGAGGAGACCACCGCGAACGTCGGGGTGATCGCGGGCGGCACGGCGACGAACGTCGTCCCCGGCCGCTGCCGCATCGAGGGCGAGGCGCGCAGCGTCGACGAGGCGAAGGTCGGGGAGGTGACCGCCGCGATGGTGGACGCGTGCACGTGGGCCGCGAGCGAGGGCGGCTGCGACGTGGACGTGGACGTGACCGAGGTCTTCCGCGGCTACCGCATCCCGGGCAGCGCGCGCAGCCTGCGCGTGGCGCGGCGCGCGCTCGAGCGCATCGCGC
>PKER01000154.1 GCA_002919115.1 bacterium | reverse complement strand
CCGACGAGGATGGCGAGCGCGTCGGCGGCGACCATGCCCACGGTCGAGCCGATCCAGGTGCCGACCCAGCCGTGCTGGGTGGCGAGGGTGATCGTGGCGAGCATCGTCTTGTCGCCGAGCTCGCTGAGGAAGAACGCGGTGGTGACGGCGAGCAGCACGCTGCCGGTGACGCGGGCGGCCTTCGCCGACTCGTCCTCGCTCAGCTCGTCGCCGCGCAGCGTCCAGATCGCGAAGCCGAAGAACGCGATGGCGGCGGCGATCGCGATCGCCGTGGTGGGCAGCGCCTCGCCGAGCACGCCGCCGATGCCGACGCTCACCAGGTGCACGACGGTCGTCGCGAGGGTGATGCCGGCGATCACGAGCCACGGCCGGTACCGGAGCGCGAAGGTCATCGCCATGAGCTGGCTCTTGTCGCCCAGCTCCGCCACGAAGATCACGGCCAGGCTGATCCAGAAGGCTTCCACCGAAGTCGTCCCTCCATCACCCGCGGCCGGGCCTTCGCGGCGTCCCGGTGCTCGGGCACGACGGCTTCGGCCCGGCAGCGTCGTCACAGTCGTCGAACGTTGCCGAGCCGAAGGTCTCGTCCGCCCGATGCTCAGGCCCGCGTGACCGGGCACCCGGCCGTGGTACGGCCCGGCGCCAGCATGTCGATCACGCGATTGGGACTACTCCCCTTCGGTGTCCACCCGACCCTAACATCCCCGGCCGGGTGGCGATTCCCCGGGGCCGGGCGGGGCCGATCGGATCGGCGCGGCCGGGGCGGCGTTCCGGCGACGTGCGGCGCCTTTTCGTTCCTGGCGAACGCGCCGCCGCGATCGTCGTGGCGTGCCCGCGGAGGATCCTCGGCGGGTCCGCAGGAGGTGTTCAGAGGCTGAGGCCGACCATGACGGGCTCGTTGACGAGGCGGACGCCGAACTTCGCCTCCACGCCGTCGCGCACCTCGATCGCGAGGGCGAGCAGGTCGGCGGCGGTGGCCCGCTCGTCCGGCCCGCCGCGCCCGCCCGGGTGGGTGAGCGCGAGCGTGTGCTTGGTGGAGATGCGCACCGGGCCGCGCCGGTAGCCCTTGGGGAAGCCCGCGTGCTCGATCAGCCAGGCGGCGGGGACCTTCACCGTGCCGTCCGGCATCCTCCAGCGCGGATAGCCGGGGGCGCGCAGCTCCAGCTCCGCGGCCTGCTCGGCGGTGAGCACCGGGTTGGTGAAGAACGAGCCGGCGCTGCAGGTGTCCGGGTCGTCCGGGTCGAGGACCATGCCCTTGCCGCGGCGCAGCTCCAGCACGGCCTGGCGCGCCTGCTCCAGCGGCACCCGGTCGCCGTCGGACACCCCGAGGCGGTTCGCCAGCTCGGCGTAGCCGATCGGGCCGGACAGCGGCGAGCGTTCCAGCGCGTAGGTGACGTCGAGCACCACGTAGCGGTCGAGCGCCGCCTTGAACGCGCTGTGCCGGTAGGAGAAGCCGCAGCGCTCGGCGGGCAGCTCCAGCACCTCGGCGCGCCGCCGGTCGTAGACCCGGACGGACCGGATCGTCTGGGAGACGTCCTGGCCGTAGGCGCCCACGTTCTGGATCGGGGTGGAGCCGACCAGGCCGGGGATGCCGGAGAGGCACTCCACCCCGGACCAGCCCTCGGCGACGCAGCGCCGTACCAGGGCGTCCCAGTCCTCCCCCGCCGCGGCGGTGACCAGCACCCGGTCGCCGTCCTCCGTCACGCGCACGCCGGTGGTCGCGACGTGCACCACCAGGCCGTCGAAGCCCTCGTCGGCGATCACCAGGTTGCTGCCGCCGCCGAGCACCAGCACCGGCTCGCCGGCCCGGTCCGCGTCCGCGACCAAGCGCACGATCTCCTCGTCGGTGCGCGCCGTGGCGAACGCCTTCGCCGGGCCGCCCAGCCGCAACGTGGTGTACGGCGCGAGCCGTACCCCCTGCATACGCTCGTTCACGAGCGCCTAGCCTAGGGGGTCGCGACTTTGCCCTGACGCGGGGCGGTGGGAACACGGCCGCCCAAGGTTGAGCTTTTTCACACGCAACCTCCCTGGTCAGAGGTGGTTTGCGCGGTCTTGACCGGGGTTGTCCCGGCTTGATCGGTGAACATTCCGCGGGCCGCCGCCGGCCGGTCAGGTGGCCGTCCGGGACGCGCGGAGCAGGCGCAGCACCCGGTCGTAGGTGCGGCGGGACTCGCGGTCGCGGTAGCCGGGATCCACGTCCTCGTAGCCGCGGTGGCGCTCGGCGTGCACCGGCAGGCCGGTGGCGGGCACGATCTTGCGGCCGGGCAGGGTGAGGAAGAACTCCAGGTCGGCGTTGCGGTAGTAGCGCGCCTTCCCGGGGAACCCGCCCGCCTCCAGGGCGCGGTCGCGGCGCACCGCGAACAGGTAGCCGAGCAGCGCCCGCACCTCGCCCGGGCCCGCGTCGTGCCACTCGTGGCCGCTCTCGTCCGGGTCGACGCCGCGCCAGCCCGCGGCGACGACGTCGCCGGTGAGCGCCTCGGCGAGCGGGGTAAGCGCGTCGCCGTCGAGGATCGTGGAGGTCTCCATCACCACGTGCACGTCGGCGTCGTCCATGCGCAGCAGCTTCGTGCGGGCCGCGCCCCAGCCCGCGGAGCCGCCGCGCCAGTGCGCGGTCTCGGCGACGTGCCAGTCCGCGATGCGCCCGGGGTGCCGCTCGGCGAGCTCGTGCAGCACGGTGCCGGCGCCGTCGACGTTGCCGAGGTCGAGGGCGAGGATCCGGGCGGTGGTGTGCGCCACGAGCGCGTCGACGCACCTGCGCAGGTCGGCCGGCCAGCCGTCGACGAGCAGGCCCACGGTGACCCGGGCGGACGCCTCGGTGGCGTGGCCGCCGCCGCCGACGTCGACGCCCTCGGCGATCCGCGAGGTGGCGAGGCCGCCGTCCCAGAGCACCTGGGCGGCCACGGCCTCCTCGGTGCCGACCGGGGCCCGCGGGTCGTCGCCGGCACCGGTGGCGCGGCCCTCCGGGACCGGGAGGGAGGCGACGGTGGGATAGACCCGGAACGGCGGCTTGGGGGCGAGCTCGTAGCCCTCGGGGGTGTCGCGGACCAGCCAGCCCGCCTCCTCGATCGCGGCGCGGAGCACGTCCGCCTGGGCGTAGTCGCGGCCGGCCCGCGCCCGGGCCCGCTGCTCGGCGAGCCCGCGCACATGGCTCGGTGGTTCGGTGGTCCGTTCGCTCACGCCGGTGAGCTACCCGGATCCGCGCCCGGCAACGCGATCGGCGGCGGGACGTGGATCACGATTGTGCGGCGGGCGCCGCCGGTACGGCCCGGCGGCGGACGACCGCCATGGCCAAGCGGGCCGGGGCGGGCCGGGTGAGCCGGGCGGGTCAGGCGAGGCGGACGATCGCGCGCGCCTTGGACAGCACGCGCGAGCCGCCGGACTTGGCGGTGATGGCGATGACGACCTTGTTGTCCTCGAGCTTGCTCTCCACCACGCCGCTCACGGTGATCGTGGCGCCCTCGTCGTCGTCCGGGACGACGACCATGGAGGAGAAGCGCACGCCGTAGTCGAGCACCGCGCCGGGGTCGCCCACCCAGTCGGTGACGAACCGCCCGCCCTGCGCCATCGTGAACATGCCGTGCGCGATGACGTCAGGGAGGCCGACCTGCTTGGCGAAGCGCTCGTTCCAGTGGATGGGGTTGAAGTCGCCGGAGGCGCCCGCGTACCGGATCAGGTCGACCCGGCGGACCCGGTAGTCGACCGGGGGGATCTCCTGGCCGACCTCGACCTCGTCGTACTTGATCGTCGCGGTCATGTCAGGCCGCCCCTCCCCGCTCGACGATGGTGTTGTAGGTGGTGCAGACGAGCTCGTCGTCGAGCGTGGTGACGTCGGTCTTCACGGTGACGAACTCGTTGCGGCCCACGCTGCGGATCTCCAGGATCGTGGAGGTGTGCCGCAGCTCGTCGCCGGCGTAGATGGGGCGCTGGTACTCGAACCGCTGCTCGCCATGGACCACCATGGCGTAGTTGAGGCCGAAGTCGGGGTCGGCGAGGGCCTCGCCGGCGCCGGTGAGGGTGAACACGATGGGGAACGTCGGGGGTGCGACGACGTCCGGGTGCCCGGCGGCCCGGGCGGCCTCCCGGTCCAGGTAGATCGGGTTGAGGTCGCCGATCGCCTCGGCGAACTCCCTGATCTTGACCCTGGAGACCTCGTACGGCTCGGGCGCGGGATAGCTGCGCCCGATGAAGTCCCGGTTCAACGCCATCGTGCCGGTGCCCCCCTCGTGGACTCGACGTGCGGCGAGCCGTTCCTGGCAGAACAAGGTTCGGCTCGCCTCGCTCACGAGCACGTTAGCCGAACGTAAGGACCTCAACGGATGCTCACGCCCGCCAAGATCTGGCGGGCGGAACTGTCCGTGCACCACAAACCCGGGCTCCCCAGGGGTACATCACCCCGGCCCGCCCGGTTCGCGAGCGGTCAGCGGGTCTCGCGGTGGGGCTGGTGCCGCTTGCAGTTCGGGCAGTACTTCTTCAGCTCGAGCCGGTCGGGGTCGTTGCGCCGGTTCTTGCGAGTGATGTAGTTGCGGTGCTTGCACTCCTGGCAGGCCAGCGTGATCTTCGGCCTAACGTCGGTGGCAGCCACGTGGGGAGTGCCTTTCTGGTTTCGGGACTCGTGGACAACCCACACCCGACCGCCCCGTGAGGGGTGGATCGGGAAGGGTGGTAGCGGAGGCCGGACTTGAACCGGCGACACAGCGATTATGAGCCGCTTGCTCTGCCTGACTGAGCTACTCCGCCTCGGCCGGTGCATCCGACCGGCCAGGTAAGGATACCCGACCCGAGGGATGATCCAGCACGGCGTTGGGGACCGCCGCTCGATGGCCGGTATCCGTGTCCGGACGGCGCGCCGGGACCTCCGGTCACGCCAAAAGGCCTACTCGAAGCACCGTTCAAGCAGACCCTCCGGACGTGGAGCCCCTTTACGGAATCGAACCGTAGACCTTCTCCTTACCATGGAGACGCTCTGCCGACTGAGCTA
>PKER01000153.1 GCA_002919115.1 bacterium | reverse complement strand
GGCCCCGGCCGAACTTCGTCTCTCCCATATGGCCTCCTGTCGGTCATCACTCGCATCTTGTTGCGATGACCGGTGGAGACCACCACGACATAGGCGAACAGATCCGCCTCACTCGGGTGGCGGGGCGGCCGGGGCGGGTCGGGCCCGCCCCGGTTCGCGACGCTTAGGCGATGCTTAGGTCTTGGGGAGCTCGGCGCTTAGGGAGCTCGGCGGCTCCGACTACCCGACCGCGGGCTCGGCGGTAGCCTCGCCCAGGCCGGCGGCGGCGCGCAGGGCCGCGGCCTTCTCGGTGCTCTCCCACGTGAAGTCGTGGTCCTCGCGGCCGAAGTGGCCGTAGGCCGCCGTCTTCTGGTAGATCGGCCGGTGCAGGCGCAGCTCCTTGCGGAAGGCGGCCGGGCGCAGGTCGAAGTGCTCGTCGATCAGCTGGAGGATCTTCGAGCGCGACACCTTCTCCGTGCCGAAGGTCTCGACCATCACCGACACCGGGCGCGCGACGCCGATCGCGTACGCGACCTGCACCTCGCAGCGCTCGGCGAGGCCCGCCGCGACCACGTTCTTTGCGACCCAGCGCGCCGCGTAGGCGGCCGAGCGGTCGACCTTCGACGGGTCCTTGCCCGAGAAGGCGCCGCCGCCGTGGCGGGCCATGCCGCCGTAGGTGTCGACGATGATCTTGCGGCCGGTGAGGCCGGCGTCGCCCACCGGGCCGCCGATCACGAAGCGGCCGGTCGGGTTGACCAGGAAGTTCTTCGTCGTGTTGAGCTTGCGCTCGTCGTAGAGCTCGGCCGGGAGAACCGGGTGGATGACGTGCTCCCACAGGTCCGGGCGGATCATCGCGTCCGCGTCGATGCCGTCCTTGTGCTGCGTGGAGATCAGCACCTTCTCGATCTCGATCGGGCGGCCGTTCTCGTAGCGCACGGTGACCTGGGTCTTGCCGTCGGGCCGCAGGTACGGGATCACCTCGGCCTTGCGCACCTCGGCGAGCCGCTGGGCGAGCTTGTGGGCGAGCGAGATCGGCAGCGGCATGAGCTCCGGCGTCTCGCGCGTCGCGTAGCCGAACATCATCCCCTGGTCGCCCGCGCCGGCGAGGTCGAGCTCATCGTCGTCGGCGGGATCGATCCGAGCCTCGAGAGCACGCTCCACGCCCTGCGCGATGTCGGGCGACTGTTTGTCGATGGCGTTGATGACCGCGCAGGAGTCGGCGGAGAAGCCGAGGTCGGCGTCCGTGTAGCCGATCCGCCGGATCGTCTCCCGCGCGATCTCGGGAATGTCGACGTAGGTCTTCGTCGAGATCTCGCCCGAGACGACGACCAGCCCCGTGTTGACCAGCGTCTCACACGCGACGCGCCCCTCCGGGTCGTCCGCGAGCACCGCGTCCAGGACGCCGTCAGAGATCTGGTCGGCGATCTTGTCCGGATGCCCCTCCGTCACGGACTCGGAGGTGAACAGGAACTCGTTGTCTGAAAGCTTGTCGATCCCCATTTGAAGCGACGATACCGGAGCCGGGAGCGTCTGATGCCGGTAGACGCGCCCCGGTTACTCGCCCTGCTCGCCGCCCTCGGGGGCGACGGTGAGCGCCAGGTCGGTGTCGAGCCTCCCCTCGTGCGCCGTCACGGCGAGGCCGATCGTCTCGAGCTGCGCGAGGTCGCCCGCGACCCGGGCGTAGGCGGGATCCTCGGCGAGCCCCGCGCGCTCCGCGTAGCGCAGCAGCCCCGCGACATCGAGGTAGGCGAGCAGCGAGGGCTCCTCGGGCAGCGACTCGGTCGCCCGCTGGAACGCCAGCGAGTCGGCGAGCCGGTCCGCGTCGCCCGAGGCCTCCTCGACCGCGGCGGAGTCGTTGGCGATCACGAGCAGCGAGTCCGCGAGCGCGTAGGTGAACTGCACCGCGCGCGAGACGTCGAGCACGTGCGCGGTCACGTCGCCGACGCGCACGTCGCGGAAGGTGGGCGCGCCGAGCCGCACGCCGAGCTCGTCGATCAGCGGGCGCTGCAGGCGGGCGAGCGCCTCGCGGGCGCGCTCCGAGTCGACCTCGTCGGCGAGGAACGCGACGTAGGGGACGTTCTCGAGCCCCTCGAGTGTGAACGGCTCGGCGGGCTCGCCGACCTGCGGCTCGACGTCCCCCTCGGCCGCCCGGCGCGGCAGGACCGCGAGGGCGGCCTCGCTGCCCAGCGCGTCGAGCAGGTCGGCCTCGAGGTCCACGCCCTCGGCCGCGCGCAGGTTCGCGATCAGGCGCGCGAGCCCGGCGGCGATGTCGGGCGCCCGCGCGGTCGCCTGGTCCAGGAGGCCCCCAAGCGTCGAGCCAGGGTCGCCGAAGCCCGCGTAGGCGAGCGTGTCGGCGGGCAGGCGCGCGGCGAGCTTCGGCTCGAACGGGGCGAACGCGGCGAAGAACGCCGAGGCGGGCCCGGCGCCGTCGTCGCCGAGCGCGCTGCGCACCGCGACCCGGTAGCTGTCGCCGGCGACGCTCAGCGAGGCCGCGACCCCGGCCGAGACCTCAGCGCCCACGAGCGGCTCGAGCGCGGCCAGCGGCCCGTCCTCGGGCTCGACGAACGCCTCGACGCCGTCGCGCGAGAGGTAGGCCTCGGCGAGCCGGTCGGCGGGCAGCTCCTCGAGCACGGCCGTGGCGACCTCGTCGCCCGCCAGGGTTTCCGCCTCGTCCCCACGCGCCGCGTCGATCACCGCGCGCACGCCGTCGGCGGAGCCGATCGCCACGAAGCCATCCACCAGCGCCGCGGCCAGCCCGCGCTCGTCCTCGAAGACCTCGACGCCCTCGTGCTCGGCGCTGCGCGCGCCCGCGGCGACGATCGACTCGGCGTAGGCGCGCGCCTCGTCCTCGTCGGCGTACTCGAGCAGCTGCACCTGCTCGAGGTCCCGCTCGGTGCCGGGCAGCACTGCGAACGCGGCCTCGCCCTTGAACCAGGGGCTGATCTGGCTGACCTCCGGCGCCTCCCCCCGCGCGCCGACGGCGAGCCCGAGCAGGCGGCCGAGGGCCTCCGCGGCGATCAGGGGCGTGCGGCCCGCGAGCTCGGCTGCCCGCTCGGCCTGGGGGTTCTCGGCGTCCAGGTTCACGTGCGCGTAGGCGAGCGCCGTCGCGGGCACGAGCGGCAGGGCGTCGTCGGCGGGCGCGCACTCCTCGCCCCCCGGGAACTCGCAGGGCGCGTTGGGCAGGACGACGAAGACGACCAGCGCCGCCGCGACGGCGACCCCGGCCAGCGCGCTGATCCGCGCGCGGGTGGAGCGCTCCAGGTCGCGCCAGCGGCGGCCGAGGTGCCGCAGGAGATCGCGCGTCGCGCGGCTCGCGACGTAGAAGACGTCGGAGATGAAGTAGCCGACGCTGCGCAGGCCGCGCGCGATGGGGCCGAGGATCCGTCCCGGCATACGCCTCACGCGGCGGTTCCTATCACGCGCCCTGGCGGCGACCGCCGCTTCGGCCGCCCCGCCGGCTCCCCTCCTCGCCCGAGTCGCGGCGGCGCTTCGGGATGAAGTCGATGACGAGCGGCACGCCGTGGAGCTGGAACTCCTCGCGCATGCGGTTCTCCAGGTGGTACGCCCAGCCGCGCGCGATCAGCCGCCGGTCGTTCACCTGGATCGCGAACCTGGGCGGGCGGCGCTCGACCTGCGCCGTGTAGTAGAGGCGCAACCGCTTGCCGCGCTTCGCGGGCGGCGGCCGGTGCGCGACGACCTCGGCCACGAACCGGTTGAGCCGCGCCGTCGGGATCCGCTCGGCGCGCCGGTCGGCGAGCTCGATCGCAGCGTCGAGCAGCTTGGCCACGTTGCGCCCGGTCTTCGCCGAGGCCGTCATCACCGCCGGGCGCTGCCGCACGCGGTTGGCGACCCGGGCGCGCGCGTCCTCCAGGTCGACCTCGGCGATGTCCCACTTGTTGAGCGCGACGAGCGTCGCGCAGCCGGTCTTCATGGCGAGCTCGGCGACCCGCAGGTCCTCGGCGGTGACGCCCTCGGACGCGTCGCAGACCACGATCGCCACGTCGGCGCGCTCCGCCGCGCGCTCGGAGCGAAGCTGCGCGTAGAAGTCCACGGTGCCCGCGACCTTCGTGCGGCGCCGCAGGCCGGCGGTGTCGACCAGCACGACGTCGCGGTCGCCCACCCGCAGCTCGGTGTCGATCGCGTCACGGGTGGTGCCCGCCAGGTCGGAGACGATCACGCGCTCGCTGCCAAGGAAGGCGTTCACGAGCGAGGACTTGCCGACGTTGGGGCGCCCGATCACCGCGATCCGGGGCGGCTCGTCCTCGTCCTCGTCGGCGCTCGCCACCGGCCCGAGCGCCTCGACCATGCGGTCGAGCAGGTCGCCCGTGTTGCGGCCCTGGCTCGCCGACACCGGGATCGGGTCGCCCAGGCCGAGCTTGTAGAGCTCGGCGGCGCCGGGCTCGTCGGCCTCGGAGTCGACCTTGTTGGCGACGACCAGCACGGGCACGTCGGCGCGGCGCAGGATCGCCGCCACCTCGGCGTCGCCCTGGCGCAGCCCGGCCTTCGCGTCCAGCACGAGCGCGACCACGTCGGCGTCGGCGATCGCGGCGCGCGCCTGGTCCTGCACGGAGCGCGAGAGCTCGTCGGTCGCCTCGAGGTCCACCCCGCCCGTGTCGATCAGCTTGAAACGCACGCCGTTCCACTCGCAGTCCAGCTCCTTGCGGTCGCGGGTCACGCCCGCCTCCGGGTGGACGACCGCCTCGCGGCTCCCCGACAGGCGGTTGACGAGCGTCGACTTGCCGACGTTCGGATAGCCGACGATCGCGACCTTGGGGAGGGTCATGGCCGGCCTCAGCGCCGCAGCTCGCGGGCCAGCCCCGCGATCTGCGTCACGACGTCCTCGACGGTGCGGTCGGTGGTGTCGATCTCGATCGCGTCGGGGGCGGCGCGCAGCGGCGAGTGCTCGCGGTTGGCGTCCTGGGCGTCGCGCAGCGTCTGGTCGCGCAGCACCGTCCGCCAGTCGGCGCCGATCTCGGCGGCGCGGCGGCGGGCGCGCTG
>PKER01000097.1 GCA_002919115.1 bacterium | reverse complement strand
GCGCGGGCGCACCACGGCCGCGGGGACGCGGGGCAGGGCGCGATCTCGCGGCCGGCCGCCCCACGGCCTCGACCTTTGCGACGAGTAATTCCGCGAAAGGTTGAAGTTGCGCGCCCGGGCGGCTGCGGGGCCGCGGCCGAGCGCCCCGCCAACCCTCCAGACCCCAGACAGGCCCCGAACCGCGAATGACGGGAACTGCAAGGAATTGTTAGGTCTGGAAAGCGAAATGAAAGGTGCGTGAACAGACGGCGCACGGGTGTCCTTGTCCGCCCGCTCGGGCCGTGTTAGTAACCCGCCCTACGGAAGGAGAGGTTGCCCCGGCCGCGTGCAAGCGCGGCCGGGGGTCGATTCCTATGGAGGAGATGGCTGTGCGACGGACGTTGGTTGGGTTCGTAGGGACGGTGATCGCCCTGGTCGCTGCTCTGATCGGTGCGAGCGCGGCATGGGCGCAATTCAGCGCGAGCGACTTCAACAAGGTCCAGCTCGTCGATACGACGCTCAACCCGATGGAGATCGAGGTGGCTCCGGACGGGACGCTCTTCTACATCGAGCGCCGGGGCGTCGTCGGCGTCTGGGACCCGGTGACGGAGACCTCGCGCGAGATCGGCACCGTCCCGGTCACGACGTTCGAGGAGAACGGCCTGCTCGGGCTCGCGCTCGATCCCAACTACGAGTTCAACGGCTGGATCTACCTCGCCTACTCCGTCCCGCCAGTCGAAACCCTCACCCAGCGCGTCTCGCGCTTCAAGCTCGACGAGGAGGGCAACCTCGATCTGAGCTCGGAGCAGCGGATCTTCGAGTGGAAGCACCTCCGCGAGACCTGCTGCCACTCGGCCGGCGCGCTTGAGTTCGACCCCGACGGCAACCTCCTGATCTCGACCGGCGACAACACCAACCCGTTCGCCTCCAACGGGTACGCGCCGATCGACGAGCGTCCCGGCCGCGCCTCCTGGGACGCCCAGCGCACGTCCGCCAACACCAACGACCACAACGGCAAGCTTCTCCGGATCAAGCCCCTCGAGACGATCCCGCCGGCAACCGACCCCGGGATCGGCGACACCTACACGATCCCCGAGGGCAACATGTTCGGCGAGGACGATGACCCGCTGACGCTGCCCGAGATCCACTCGATGGGCTTCCGCAACCCGTTCCGCTTCAAGGTGGACGAGGAGACGGGCTGGTACCTGCTTGCCGACTACGGCCCCGACGCCACGCAGTCCAACCCGAACCGCGGCCCGGCCGGCTCCGTCGAGTGGAACGTGATCAAGGAGCCGATCAACTCCGGCTGGCCGTACTGCGTGCGCGCCACCGTGCCGTACATCGACTGGGACTTCGAGACCAGCACGCCCAAGGGGCCATTCGACTGCGACAACCCGGTCAACGACTCGCCGAACAACACCGGCCGTGAGAACCTCCCGCCGGTCTTCCCGGCGACGATGTGGGCGAGCTTCAGCGAGACCGACCCGCGTCACCCCGGCCTGGGCACGGACGGTGCCCCGATGTCGGGCCCGCGGTACTACTACGACCCGGACAACCCCTCGCCGATCAAGTTCCCCGAGGAGTTCGACGGGAAGTGGTTCATCGCTAGCTGGAACGCGGACTGGATCAAGACGGTCGACCTCGACGAGGACGGCACGCCCACGGCGATCCAGAACTTCCCGAACCTCAACTACCTGAGCCCGATGGACATGGAGTTCGGGCCCGACGGCGCGCTCTACCTCGCCGAGTGGGGCCAGGGCTTCCAGGCGGATCACCCCGATTCGGGCATCTACCGGATCGAGTACGACCCCGACACCGCGCCGAAGGTGACCGCGTCGGCCGACCCGACCCAGGGCGTCGCGCCGCTCGAGGTCCAGTTCGACGCCGAGGGGACCAACTACGACGGCACGCCGAACCCGGACCTCGAGTACGAGTGGGACTTCGGCGACGGCGAGACCTCCGACGAGGAGGACCCGGTCCACGTCTACACCGACCCGGGCGTGTACCAGGCCAGGGTCACCGTGACCGACCCCGACACCGAGGAGCAGGGGACCGACACGGTCACGATCAGGGTCAACCCGCCGGGCGGCGAGCCCTGCACGACGACCCGGTCGGATGAGTTCGACGGCGACGAGCTCGACCGTGACCGCTGGTCGATCATCGTCCGCGAGGAGCCGGAGCGCATCTCGGTGAGCGACGGTGCGCTGCACCTCGTCTCCGCGCCGTCCGACATCTACGCGGGCGAGAACGCGCTCCCGAACATCATCCTGCAGCCCCTGCCGGGCGGCGGCGATGAGCCGTGGAGCATCACGACCCACATGACGTGGAACCCGACCCAGAACTACCAGAACGCCGGCTTGATGATCTACGGCGACGACGACAACTACATCAAGACCGGCATGGTCTGGAACGGGTCGCGCAACTTCGAGCTGATCAAGGAGCTCAACCAGAACCCGAACCACGTCGCGACCGTCGGCGCGGGCGGGGTGCCCAGCACCTTCTACCTGCGGTACGTCTCGCCGGACGGCAACACCGTCACGTCCCAGTTCTCGGGCGACGGTGAGACCTGGGAGACGATCGGCACGACCGACATCAGCGGCATCCCGGATCCGAAGATCGGCATCTACGCGATGGCGACCAGCCAGCCTGGTGCCGCGGAGATCACCGCTGACTTCCACTCGGTCACGATCGAGCCGGACTGCGAGCCGGCGACCTGCTTCGGCGACGAGTTCGACGGCCCGAGCCTCGACCCGGCGCGCTGGAACAACATCGTCCGCCCGGACGAGAGCCTGCTGCGGTTCGAGGACGGCGTCCTGTGGGTGGAGACCGTTGAGGGCGACATCTACCAGGACGGCGACCCGTCCGGCACCCGCAACTTCATCCTGCAGACCGCGGACCACGCCGGCGAGGACTGGACGATCGAGACCAAGGTCCGCGCGGGCCAGCTCGTCGGCGGCTACTCGCAGGGCGGCCTGATCGCCTGGGTCGATGACGACAACTACGTCAAGCTCGACGCGATCTCGGACCTGAACCAGACCCGGATCAACCGGCTGGAGTTGCGCTCCGAGGTCGGCGGCGCCGTCCAGAACCCGCAGCCGAACGTCCAGCCGATCCCGGCTGAGGTGAACGACGTGTGGCTGCGCCTGAGCAAGTCCGGCACGACGTACACGGGCGAGTACTCGTGGGACGGCGAGACCTGGACGACGATCGCCCAGACGGTCTCGAACCCGATGAGCGCCCCGAGCTTCGGGATCTACACCCTCGGCGTGCAGACGTCGGGGACCGAGGTCGGGTTCGACTACTTCGCGCTCAACGGCGAGATCGACTGCGCGCCGAGCGAGAACAACCCGCCCACGATCGACTCGTTCGAGGCGACGCCGACCGCCGGCTTCGCCCCGCTCGAGGTCGAGTTCTCCGCCGAGGCCTCTGACGCCGACGACGACGAGCTCACCTACGAGTGGGACTTCGGCGACGGCGAGACCTCGGACGAGCAGAACCCGACGCACACCTACACCGAGCCGGGTGACTACCAGGCGCGGCTGACCGTCTCCGACGGCACCGACGCCGCCACGCGGACGGTGAACATCAAGGTGCTGCCGGCGGACGATCCGGAGGCTCGCTTCCGGGCCCTGGTCTTCTCCAAGACGGCGGCGTTCCGCCACGACTCGATCCCGGCGGGCCACGCCGCGCTCGACCAGCTGGCCGAGCAGCACGACTTCCAGGTCGACCACACCGAGGACTCGACGCTCTTTACGCCCGAGATCCTCTCCGGCTACGACACGGTCGTGTTCCTGTCGACCACCGGTGACGTGCTGAACGACCAGCAGCAGGCCGCGTTCGAGGAGTACATCCGCAGCGGCGGCGGCTACGTGGGCATCCACGCCGCCTCCGACACGGAGTACGACTGGAACTGGTACGGCCACCTGGTCGGCGCGTACTTCCGCAACCACCCGCCGGGAACGCCCACGGCGACGGTCCACATCGAGGACCATGACCATCCGTCCACGGCCGGTCAGCCGGACTCCTACGAGAAGGTGGACGAGTGGTACAACTTCAAGTCGCCTGACTTCCAGGAGGTCGGCAGCGCGGACTACTCGCCGCGGGAGAACGTCCACGTGCTCGCCACGGTCGACGAGTCGACCTACAACGAGCAGGACGGCAACGACACCGACGACGATCACCCGATCATCTGGTGCCAGCTCTACGACGGCGGGCGCTCCTGGTACACCGGCATGGGTCACACGCAGGCCTCCTTCTCGGAGCCGGAGTTCCTCCAGCAGCTCCTGGGCGGCCTGGAGACCACGGCCGGCGTGACGCCGAACGACGAGTGCGGCGTGCCCGAGGCGAACACCGCGCCCGAGATCACGTCGCTGACTGCGAACCCGCAGTCCGGCGAGGCCCCGCTCGAGGTCGCGTTCGACGTCGAGGCGACTGACGCCGACGGCGACGATCTCACCTACGAGTGGGACTTCGGCGACGGCGCGACCTCGGACGAGGAGGACCCGGTCCACACCTACACCGAGCCCGGCACCTACGAGGCGACCGTGACGGTGTCGGACGGCACCGACTCGGCCACCGACTCGGTGACGATCGAGGTCACCGAGCCGCAGGCCGGCGGCGGTGAGCCGGCGCTCAAGGTCGCGGGCAAGCCGAAGCTGGTGCGCGTCAAGTCCGGGAAGAAGCAGGCGAAGTTCCGCTTCGTCGTCCGCAACACGGGCGACGCCGGCACCGGCCCGGTGACGCTCTGCGTCAAGGCGCCGAAGAAGAAGCTCAAGGTGGGCGGCAAGCGCTGCGTCACCAAGGCGAACATCGCTCCGGGCAAGGCCGTCAAGCGCAAGGTCAAGCTCCGGATCGGCGCCAAGGCGCGCGGCAAGACGACCAAGGTGAAGCTGGTCGCGCGCGGGCCCAACGTCGGCAAGGTGCAGACGACGGTCCGGGTCCGGGTGAAGCGGTAGCTCCTACCTCCCCAGGGGCGCGGGGGCGAGGCGCTGGTCACAGGGCCGCGCCCCCGCGCACT
>PKER01000096.1 GCA_002919115.1 bacterium | reverse complement strand
ACGTGCAGCGCTACATGCGCTCGCTGCTCGAACGCATCCGGCAGGGCGAGATCGACCCGACCTTCATTATCACCCATCGTGCCGTGCTCGACGACGGCCCTGCCGCGTACCGCACCTTCCGCGACAAGGCCAATGGCTGCATCAAGGTCGTGATGATGCCGGACGCGGCAGCGGCCGTGCAGCGGACGGAAGCGGCAACGGCGCGGCCGCGCACCTAGCGCCGCGACACGCGACGGTCGGGCCGGCGTTTCGCGTGACGGCAGGCGAGAAACGTTGACCGGTCACGGGCGCGGCGGCACGCTGCGAGGCGGAAGGGGGAACCGCGATGCCGACGCTCGATTATTTCCGTACGCTCGCCCGCTACAACCAGTGGGCCAACCGGCGTCTCTACGCCGCCTGCGCGCAGTTGACCGAGGCGGAATACATGAAGCCGCGGGCGGCCTTCTTCGGTTCGCTGCACGGAACGCTCAACCATGTCCTGGTGGCCGATCGCCTGTGGATCGGCCGCATCACCGGCCACGATCCCGGTATTCGCGCGCTCGACCAGATCCTCTACGGGGACTTCGCCGGTCTGCGCGTCGCGCGCGAGGCCGAGGACGCGCAGATCATCAACGTGATCGAGGCCATGGACGAGCCGACGCTGAACTCGACCCTCCGCTACAAGAACATGGCGGGCGAGTCGCAGGCGACGCCGATGCGCTTCGTGCTGGCGCATTTCTTCAATCACCAGACGCACCACCGCGGCCAGGCGCACGGGCTGCTGTCGCAGACCGGCGTCGCGCCGCCGCCGCTCGACCTGATCTATTACGTGCGGGAATCGTCGCCGTCGGATTGAATCGCGCCGCCTCGGCCAGGATCCACTCGCGGAACGCCTTGATCTTCGGTCGTTCGGCGGTCGCCTCGGGGCATACCAGCCAATAGGCCTTGCCGTTCGGCACGAGGATGTCGAACGGCTGGAACAGCGTGCCGGCCGCAAGTTCGTCGCTGAACATGAACGGCGCGCCGACGGCGACGCCGGCAACGGCTTCCGGGCCGACACGAAGGGACTTGCATACGACGCCGCCCGCGCCGCGCTGCGCAGCGCCTGGGGCGTCGAACCGATCGAGCGCGCCGTCGGCGGGGCGATCCCGTTCGTGAGCGCGCTCAGCAGAGCGCTTCCGGCGAGCGAGATCCTGCTCTTCGGCGCCCAGGACGCGCGGTGCGGCATGCACGCGCCGAACGAGCGCGTCCTCTTGGACGAGCTGGAGCGGGCGATCGTCGCCGAGGCCGAGTTCTTCGCGCACTACGCAGCAAGGAAGGAGGACCACTCCCGTGGCTGAGGATCCGAACCAGGGCGCGCCGCCCGGCAGCGCGCCCGACGACCAGACGGAGGGAAGCGGGGAGGGCAAGCGCCGCAGGTTCCGCTTCCCGAGCGCGTTCACCGTGCTTACGCTCGTCGCGCTCTTGGTCTGGGGGCTGACGTTCATCATCCCCGCCGGCCAGTACGAGCTCGACGACGAGGGCGCCCCGATCCCGGGGACCTACGAGGAGATCCCGGCGCCGCTCGACTTCGTCGACCGGGTCGAGGACTTCTTCCTCGCGCCGGTCAACGGCCTCTACGGGATCGAGGGATCCGAGTCCGGGTTCATCGACCCCGACGAGGAGGGCTTTCTGTTCGGAGCCGCGCAGGTCTTCCTGTTCGTGCTCGCGATCGGCGTCTTCATCACCGTGATGTTCGAGACGGGGGCGCTCAACCGCGGCATCGCGCGGCTCGCCTACCGCACCCGGGCCCACGGCTGGCTGATGATCGTCGCGATCATGGTCGTCTTCTCGATCCTCGGCTCGGTCGAGGGGATGGCCGAGGAGACGCTGGGCTTCTACGCCCTGATCGTGCCGCTCATGCTGGCCCTGGGGTACGACCGCATGGTCGCGGTGGGGGTGATCCTGATCGGCGCGACGATCGGCGTGTACGGCGCGACCGTCAACCCGTTCTCGATCGGCATCGCGTCCGGGTTCGCGGACGTGTCGATCGGCGACGGGATCGTGCTGCGCCTGCTGCTGTGGGTGCTGCTGACCGCCGTCGGCACCGCCTTCGTCGTGCGCTACGCGAACCGCGTGCGCGCGCGGCCGGAGACCTCGGTCGTCGGGTTTGCGCCGGGCGACCGCGAGCAGGCCGAGCTGGCCACCGCCGAGCAGCCGCCGGCGCTGAGCGGCCGTGACAAGGTCACGCTGGCCGCGACGGTCCTCACCTTCGCCTTCATGATCTTCGCGATCGTGCCCTGGGCGAGCATCCTCGAGGGCACGGACGCCGAGCCCTACTCGTGGGAGCTCGGCTGGTGGTTCCCGCAGCTCACCGCGCTCTTCATCGTCGCCGCGGTGATCGTCGGCCTGATCGGCGGGCTGAGCGAGAACAAGCTCACCGACACGATCGTCAGGGGCGCGGGCGACTTCATCTACCCGGCGCTGGTGATCGTGCTCGCGCGCGGGATTTCGGTGATCATGAGCAACAACGAGATCGCCGACACGGTCCTGCACGCCATGGAGAGCGCGGCGACCGACGTGAGCGGGGCGATCTTCGCGCCGATCATCTTCGTGCTGAACCTGCCGCTCGCGTTCCTGATCCCGTCGACCTCGGGGCACGCGACGCTCGCGATGCCGATCCTGGCGCCGCTCGCGGACTTCGCGAACGTCGACCGGTCGCTGGTCGTGACCTCCTGGAACGCGGCCTCCGGCTGGATCAACCTGATCACGCCCACGAGCGGCGTCGTGATGGGCGGCCTGGCGCTGGCCAAGGTGGGCTACGACCGCTACCTGAGGTGGATCTTCCCGCTGATGGCGCTCCTGTTCCTGATCACGGTCGTGGCCATGGCGATCGCGGGAGCGGTCCAGTGACCGGGCCGGGCAACGAATCCGACGCGACCGAAAGGAGGCAGGCCATGACCTTCCACGTGGACAGCGAGGTGGGCAAGCTCCGCAAGGTGCTCGTCCACCGCCCGGGGCTCGAGCACACGCGGCTCACGCCTACGAACGCCGAGGAGCTGCTCTTCGACGACGTGATGTGGGTGAAGCGCGCCAAGGAGGAGCACGACTCCTTCGCCGAGGTGATGCGCGACCGAGGCGTGGAGGTCTTCTACGCCGAGGAGCTGCTCGCCGAGGTGCTCGAGATCCCCGAGGCCCGCCGCTGGGTGCTCGACCAGACGCTGAACGAGCGCCAGGTCGGCATCTACCTCGCCCGCGCCCGCAACGAGTGGGCCGAGGAGGCGGGGCCGGTCGAGGTCGCCGACTACCTGATCGGCGGCATGACCAAGGCCGACCTGACCGAGGGCGAGGGCCTCACTTGGGACGCCGCCGGCAGCACCGACATGCTCCTGCCGCCGCTCCCCAACTTCATCTTCCAGCGCGACCCGTCCTGCTGGATCTACGACGGGGTCACGCTGAACCCGATGACCAAGCGGGCGCGGCGGCCCGAGACCGTCTTCCTCGAGGCCATCTACCGCTGGCACCCGATGTTCCAGGCGGACGGCGGCGTGCGGGTCTGGCTCGGCGGCGTCGAGCAGGACTGGGGCCGGGCCACGATCGAGGGCGGCGACGTGATGCCGATCGGCCGCGGCGCCGTGATGATCGGGATGGGCGAGCGCACCTCGCCGCAGGCCGTGACCCTGCTCGCGCGCGAGCTGTTCAAGGCGGGCTCCGCGACCCAGGTGTTCGCGGTGATGCTGCCGGTCTCGCGCCACTACATGCACCTCGACACGGTGATGACGCAGGTGGACCTCGACGCGGTCACCGTCTATCCGGACGTGATCGAGGGCGCCCGCGTCTGGCGGATCCGCCCCGGCGACGACCCGGAGTTGCCGGTCGTGGAGCCGTTCGACGGCGGCGTGATCGACGCGCTCAAGGCGGCGCTCGACCTCGACGACGTCCGCGCGATCCCCACCGGCGGCGACCCCTTCGGCAGCGAGCGCGAGCAGTGGGACGACGGCAACAACGTGCTCGCCCTGGAGCCCGGCGTCGTCGTCGCCTACGACCGCAACGTGAGCACGAACACGCGGCTGCGCAAGGAGGGGATCGAGGTCATCACGGTCCCCGGCTCCGAGCTCGGCCGCGGGCGCGGCGGCTCGCACTGCCTGAGCTGCCCGCTCGAGCGCGACGCGGCCTACTGAGGAGGCGCGGCATGTACAACCTGCGCAACCGGCACTTCCTCAAGGAGGCCGACTTCACCGCCGGCGAGCTGACCCACCTGCTGCGGCTCGCCGCGGCGCTCAAGACCGCCAAGTACGCGGGCACGGAGGTCCCGAGGCTCGAGGGCAAGGAGATCGCGCTCGTCTTCGAGAAGACCTCGACGCGCACGCGCTCGGCGTTCGAGGTGGCCGCCTACGACCAGGGGGCGCACGTCACCTACCTGGATCCGAGCGGCTCACAGCTCGGCCACAAGGAGTCGGTCGCCGACACCGCTCGCGTGCTCGGGCGCATGTACGACGCGATCGAGTTCCGCGGCTCGAGCCAGGCGGCGATCGAGGAGCTCGCCGAGCACGCCGGCGTGCCGGTCTACAACGGCCTCACCGACGAGTGGCACCCGACCCAGATGCTCGCCGACTTCCTCACGATGCACGAGGCGAGCCACAAGGCCTACGACGAGATCAGCTACTGCTACATGGGCGACGCCCGCTCGAACATGGGGCGCTCGCTGCTCGTCATGGGCGCGATCATGGGTTCGGACGTGCGGATCTGCGCGCCGCGCGAGCTGTGGCCTCCGGGCGACGTGCACGAGATCGCCGTCGCGCGCGCGAAGGAGAGCGGCGCGAACATCACGCTCACCGCGGACCCGCAGGAGGCCCTGCACGGGGCGGACTTCGTCCACACCGACGTGTGGGTCTCGATGGGCGAGCCCAAGGAGGTCTGGCGCGAGCGGATCGAGCTCCTGCGGCCCTACCGGGTCACGCGCAAGACGCTGGACATGACCGAGAACAGGCGCGTGAGGTTCATGCACTGCCTGCCCTCCTTCCACGACCGCAACACGA
>PKER01000281.1 GCA_002919115.1 bacterium | reverse complement strand
GCCTCGTTCCCGCGGGTCTCGGCGCGCGCGGTCGCCGGCCCGAGCGCGCTCACCACCAGCTTGCGCTGGTCGGGCAGCGCCTGCCCCCCGCGGGCGGACTCGACGTACTCCGCGGTCTCGGCGAGCGCGGCGTCGACCAGCCCCTCCGCCTCGGCGGCGCTCGGCGCCTCCGCGCGCACGCGCACGATCGGCAGGTTGGGATCGGTCGACACGGTCAGGCGCGTGGCCTCGTCGTCGGGCAGATCGCTCGTCACCGGGGGCGGCGGCAGGGTCTCGGGGGTCGTGCTGGCCGGCGGCGTCACCTCGAGCTCGTCGGGGTCGAGGCCCGCGCGCTGCGCGATCCCGTCGCGCAGGGGGCTCGTCGCGATCAGGTTCCCGAGCAGGATCGCCCTGATCGCCAGGGTCTCGATCCCGATCGCCCGCGCATCGACCACCTGCGAGTCGGAGGTGTCCACGAGCAGCTGGCCGTCGGCGTGCCAGACCTCGTACTGCCGCGTCTCGGGCGGAAGGCCGGGGCGCAGGAAGACCAGCGCCCCGCAGGCGACGGCGACGGCGAGCACGACCGCGAGCGCCCGCCGGCGGGCCTCGGCCTCGCGTCGCAGCTCCTTCGCGCTTTCAAGCAGATCCATCGGTCTCGCCGCCAGGCGCGGCCTCCAGCACGCCGCGCCATGCAATGCAACGGCCGACCGACTGGGGTTCTTCTGGCTCGAGCCGGCGCCCCGCTTCAAGCGACAAGGGCCGCGAGCCGGGGCAGCTCGACAAGCCTTGAAGTAGGAAGTACTACTCTACGCTTTGCGCGTCGCCGCGGGGCGGCGCCGTCCGACCGCAAGACCGCCAAGGAGGAGCCCGTGGCCACCGTCATCAAGCCTTCCTACGACGCCCAGCGCAAGCACTTCCTCTTCACCGACGAGCACCTGGACCTGCGCGAGTCGATGAAGGCCTGGGTGCTCAAGGAGCTCTACCCCCACCGCAACGAGTGGGAGGAGACGACGTGGCCGAGCGAGATCATGCGCCGCGCCGGCGAGCTGGGCTACCTCGGCCTGTGCTTCCCCGAGGAGTACGGCGGGCAGGGCGGCGACTACTTCTACTCGCTCGTGCGCGCCGAGTGCATGAGCTACTCGGGCTCGGGCGGCACCAACATGGGCTTCGCCGTGCAGACCGACATGGTGCTGCCTCCTATCCACCTGCTCGGCACCGAGGAGCAGAAGCAGCACTACCTCGTCCCCGGCATCAAGGGCGAGCGGATCGGGTGCCTGTGCATCACCGAGCCGGGCGCCGGCTCGGACGTCGCGGGCATCCGCACGACCGCGCGCCGCGAGGGCGACGAGTACGTGATCAACGGCTCGAAGATCTTCATCACGAACGGCGCCCGCGCCGACTTCGGGATCATCGTCACCAAGACCGACCCCGACGCCCGCCACGAGGGCATCACGCTGTTCGTCGTCGACCTGCGCGACGAGGAGGGCAACCCGGTCCCCGGCTTCCGGGTCTCACGCACGCTCGAGAAGATGGGCATGCACGCCTCGGACACGGCCGAGCTCGCCTTCGAGGACATGCGCGTGCCCGCGGACGCGGTCCTGGGCGAGGTCGGCAAGGGCTTCTACCACATCTCCTGGGAGCTCCAGGGAGAGCGGCTGGTCGCGGCGGCGGGCTGCTACGCGGGTGCGGAGCGGATGTTCGAGCGCACGCTCGAGTACGCGAAGGAGCGCGAGGCCTTCGGGCGACCGATCGGGCGCTTCCAGGCGATCCGCCACAAGTTCGCGGAGATGGCGACGAAGATCGAGGCGGCCAAGCAGATGGTCCACACGACCGCCTGGCGCTTCGCGAACGGCGAGTACCCGGTCCGCGAGATCACGATGTCGAAGCTGTTCGCGGCGCGCGTCTGCCACGAGGTCGCCGACGAATGCGTGCAGATCCTCGGCGGCTACGGCTACATGAAGGAGTACGAGATCGAGCGCGCCTTCCGCGACCAGCGCCTCAACCGGATCGGCGCGGGCACGGACGAGATCATGCTCGACGTGATCGGCCGCTCCTACGGGCTCTAGCCCGGGCCGGGAGGCGCCGCGGAGGCGCGTGCAGGCCGCCGCCGCAGGCGGCGGTAGAGGGCCCACGCGCAGAGGCCGGAGATCACGAGGCCGATCGCGGTGAAGACGACGCCGACCCACACGAGCCAGCCGATCCGCAGGCCCGCCTCGGCTTCGACCGCGACGCCGCGGCTCGCGTCGGCGTTCGCGACCAGCACTGCCCACCTGCCGGCCTCGACCTCCCAGTCGAGCGCCTGGCGGCCCGGGCCCTCGCTGCTCGCGGCCCAGAAGCCCTGCTCGCCCGGCGCGGAGCGCAGGCGCCCGCCCGCGACCTGCTCGTAGACCGGCTCCCCGCCCCAGTCGTCGAGGCCGCCGCCCTCCCAGTCGTCGAGGACCGTGTGGCCGACGCCCCGCAGGTACGCAGCGACCTCGGCGGCGGGGCCGATGCCCACGAAGGCCGGCTTCCCGCCGGCGCCCTCGACGGCGATGCGCACCGTCGCGCCCGTGTCGCTCACGTCGAAGCCAGCCGAGGGCCCGAGGTCGATCGGGTCGGTGACGATCGCGTAGCCGGGGCTTTCGAGCGACGCGGTGTCGGTCGTGTAGAAGCCGTCGTCGCGCCCGAAGGCGTGCAGCGCGAGCAGGGCGAGCCCGACGAGCAAGAGCAACACGCCCACCAGCCCGGCGAGCGCGATCAGCACCGTGCCGAGCGCTCCGGGGCGGCGGGGCTCCGCGGGCGCGGGCGCCTCGTGCGCCCCGGGTGTGCTCGATCCGGCCTCCACGCTCCGGCCGAGCCTACGGCGCCCGGGCCCGGCCCGCACGCCGGATATCTCCCCACCCCCGCCCGCCACCGGCAACCGAGTCACCGGAACACCCCGAGGCGCCGGCAAAAACCCCGAGTCACCGGCACACCCCGAGGCGCCGGAACAGCCCGAGGCGCCGGAACAGCCCGAGTGAGGCGGATTTGTTCGCCTATGCCGCACATATCCGCCTCACAGCCCGAGGTGAGGCGGATCTATACGGCTATATCGAACAAATCCGCCTCACTCGGGTGGCGCTGCGGTTGGGGCGCCCGGCGGGCGCCCGGGCTCAGCCCGCGTACGCCACGGCGCGGCTCTCGCGGATCACCGTGATCTTGATCCGGCCGGGCTGCTCGGTCTCCTTCTCGATCGCGGCGGCGATCTCCTGAGAGATCACCGTCGCGGTGTCGTCGTCGACGATCCCGGGGTCCACGACCACGCGGATCTCGCGGCCCGCGCGCATCGCGTACACGCGCTGCACGCCGTGGTGGCGCGAGGCGATCTCCTCCAGGTCGCGCATGCGCCCCACGTACTGCTCGAGCGAGTCGCCGCGCGCCCCCGGGCGGGCGCCGGAGACCGCGTCCGCGGCCTGCACGATCACCGCCTCCACCGTCTTGGGCTCGACGTCGTTGTGGTGCGCCTCCATCGCGTGCGCGACCGCCTCCGACTCGCCGTGCCGGCGCGCGATGCGCGCCCCGATGAGCGCGTGCGGCCCCTCCACCTCGTGCGTGACGGCCTTGCCGATGTCGTGCAGGAAGGCCGCGCGCCGCGCGGTCTCGGCCGAAGCGCCCAGCTCCTCGGCGAGCACGCTCGCGAGCTTCGCGCACTCGATGAGGTGGTCGAGCACGTTTTGCCCGTAGCTCGTGCGGAAGCGCAGCTGGCCCAGCAGCTTGACCAGCTCCGGGTCGAGGCCGTGGACGTGGGCCTCGAGCGCGGCGCTCTCGCCCTCGTCGACGATCCGCTTGTCCAGGTCGCGCTTGGCCTGCTCGTAGGTCTCCTCGATCAGGGCCGGGTGGATGCGGCCGTCGGCGATCAGGCGCTCGATCGTCATCCGCGCGATCTCGCGGCGCACCCCGTCGAAGCTCGAGAGGACGACCGCGGACGGCGTCTCGTCGATGATGATGTCGACGCCCGTGAGCGCCTCCAGCGTGCGGATGTTGCGGCCGTCGCGGCCGATGATCCGCCCCTTCATCTCGTCGGAGGGCAACTCGACGAGCCGCGTGGTGGTCTCGCTCGCGTGCTTCGCGGCGAGCCGCTGCGTCGCCACGGCGAGGATGTTGCGCGCCCGGCGCTCGCCCTCGCGGCGCGCCTCCTCCTCGATCTGGCGGATCTTGAGCGCGGCCTGGTGGCGGGCCTCCTGCTCGACCTCCGCGAGCAGGATCTGCTTGGCCTGGGCGGCGCTCAGCCCCGAGATCCGCTCGAGCTCGCGGCGCTGGATCCGCTTGGCGCGCTTGAGCTCATCCTGCTGGCCGATCAGGTTGCGCTCGCGATCGTCGAGCGCCTGGGCGCGCCGCTCGAGCTCGGCCTCGCGGAGCTTCAGCGACTCCGCTTGGCGTAGCGCGCGCTCCTCCATGCGGGCGATCTCCTCGCGACGCGCCTGCAGCTCCGCGGCAAGCGCCGCGTCGCTGGCGTGCGAGCTGGGCGCGGCGTTCCGTGCAGCGGCCTCGCGGCGTCGCCACGGAAACAGCAACGCGCGTGTTCCCATCGTTCTCTCTCCTCGGTTTCATCCGCGTGCTTTCGATTTCAGTCGAGCACCGCGCAGAAGTCGCGCGGCCCTGCGGGCCGGCGCTGCGCGAACGCGGATGCCTGCTGGTGGCGATTCGCCCCGGGACGCGGGGCTGCCTTGGCCCGCCGCCGCTCTAGACGGCGCACCTCCGCACCGGTGCGGTGCGATCGAGAAACTCTTGACGGTTCAAGCTCATGCCGGTTTCTTCGCCAGATGGGTCACTCACGTCGCGACGCGCCGGCCGCGCTTCACATCGTACGGCGAGGTCCTTTACCTGGCAAGGAATTCGGCGGCCGCAACGGGGCGTTCACTCCGCGCCGCGCTCGGCGATCCGGATCGCGGCGTAAGCGACCTCGTAGTCGTAGCCGCGACGCGCCAGGAAGTCCAGGGCGCGCGAGCGCGCGCGGTCGTCGGTGAGCGGCTGCCCGCGCTCGCGCAGAAGGCGCGCGGCGCGCTCTGCCTGCTCGGCGTCGCCGTCATCATGT
>PKER01000086.1 GCA_002919115.1 bacterium | reverse complement strand
TCCCCGCCGAGCGCGTCGGCGTGGTCGTCGGCTCGGGCTGGCGCGAGGGGCGGCTCGTGGCGGCGGCCCTGGAGGAGCGCAGCGTGCCGTTCCGGTTCGCGGGCGACGCGGCCTTCTTCGGGCGGCCCGAGGTGCGCGACGTGCTCGCCTGGCTGCGGATGCTGGCCGACCCCAACGACGCGGCGGCGGTGGTGCGCGCGCTCACGCGGCCCCCGACCGAGCTGGGCCCCGGCGACCTGGCGCGGGTGACGACGATCGCGCGGCGCCGCAAGCTCGACATGGTCGCCGCGCTGGAGGCCGCGCTCGAGAGCCCACAGCTGCGCCCGGAGGCCCGCGACCGGATCCAGGGGTTCCTCAAGCTGCACCGCTCGGCGGCGAGCGCGCTCGAGGCGATGCGCGCCGACGTCTTCGTGCGGCGGCTGATCGAGCGCATCGGCCTGCGCCGCCAGCGGCTGTTCGCGGCGACGCCGGAGGCCGCGGAGCGCCTCGTCAACCTCTCGCGCCTCGCGGAGCTCGCCGCGGCGTGGTGCCAGCGCGTGCCGCGCGGCTCGGTGCGCGACTTCGTGCGCCACATCACGGCGATCGCCGACGCGGGCGAGCTCGGCCACGACGACGGCGGGCCCCCGGTGCCCGGCGCGGTGGTGATCGCCGAGCCCGAGCAGGTCAAGGGGCTCGAGTTCGACCACCTCTACCTGCTCGGCCTCGCGGAGGGCTGCCTGGGCGGCGCGCCGTGGGAGGACCGCGCGATCCCCGACGAGCTGCTCGCCGCGCCGCTGCCCCCGGCGGGCGACGAGACCAGCGCGCGCCGGCGGGCGATGCTCGCCTACGTCGCGATGAGCCGCGCCGCGGAGAGCCTCGTGCTCGCCTGGCCGGAGGAGCCCGACCGCGCCTCGGTCGCGGCGCCGTTCTACGAGGAGGCGCGCGCCGCGCTCGGCGCGAGCGAGGAGGTGCACGAGGAGGAGGTCTTCGGCCCGGCCGAGGGGCTGCACGCGACGTACCGGATGATCCGCGACGAGGTGCTGGAGAGCTCTTGGCGCGCGGGCTCGGCGCTCTCGGAGATGCGCCTCGACACCGTCGAGGACGTGACCGCGGCGGTCGCGCGCTACCTCGAGCTGATCAAGCTCGCCGCGCTCCTGCAGCGTCCCGGCGACGAGCCCGCCCGCGACGTGCTCGCGGCGCTCAACGAGGCGCTCGGCCGGGTCGCGACGCCCGAGCAGCGCGCCGCGCTCGAACGGTCGGCGCTCGACCAGTACATCCTGGGCGAGGAGCGCGAGCGCGACGCGCGGCGCGAGCTGGTCAAGGCGCGCCGCGAGCCTTCGCTGGAGCGCTTCATCCCGCGCCGCGACGGCGGCCTCGCACTGTCGGCGTCGGACCTCGACCTGTACCGGACCTGCCCGCTCAAGTACAAGTTCGCGCGCGTCTTCGCGATCCCGCAGGAGCCGACGATCAACCAGCGCTTCGGGATCCTGATCCACAACGTGCTGGAGCGCTTCCACGCGGAGGAGCTCCGCGGGGCGGAGACCGGCGGCCAGCGTCCGGGCACGCTCGACCGGCTGCTCTCGCTGTTCGAGGCCGGCTGGCGGCGCCAGGGCTTCGGCTCCTCCGACGACGAGCTGCAGTACCGCGACCGCGCCGTCGCTGCGCTCACCCGCTACCACGAGCGCCACGTGCGCGCCGAGTCCCGGCCGGTGTGGCTCGAGCGGCGCTTCTCGTTCTCGATCGGGCCGCACCAGCTCCGCGGCCGCGTCGACCGCATCGACCGGCTGCCCGGCGGCGAGTACGAGCTCATCGACTACAAGACCGGCGACCGCCGCCCCGCCGAGCTCGCCGACGACCTCCAGCTCGCCCTGTACCGGGTGGCGGCGCGCGAGGCGTGGCAGCTCGACGCGACCTCGGGCAGCTACTGGTACGTCCTCGACGACGAGCGCGTGCCGGTCCCCGCGGCCGACGACGACGCCGAGCGCGTCCAGCAGACGGTCATGGAGGTGGCGGCGGGCGTCGAGGCCCAGGACTTCGAGCCGAAGCCCTCGTACGAGATCTGCAGCTGGTGCGACTACCGGCTGATCTGCCCGGCGAGCGAGGCGTAGAGCAGCTACCAGCTGCCAGCGGCCAGCTTCCAGCTGCCAGCTCGCAGGCTCTGGCGCTGGGGCCAGGAACAAGCCCGGCCGCCCGCCGAGTGTGCGATTCCGTTGCTATCCGCAACGCTTCCGCGCAGTCCGCGGGATGAAGTTGGGGCGCGGCTCCGCCCCGTCGTGCAAATGAGCGTCCTGCGGTTGCCTGCTGACAGCTGGAAGCTGGCCGCTACTCCTGCCCTTCTTCCGGCTCGTCAGCGCGCTGGCGCAGGTACTTCTGGAACTCGCGCGCGATCGCGTCGCCCGACGGCACGTCCTGGCCGAACGGCAGGTCATCGTCGTCGTCGTGCTCGGCCTCGAGGCGCCGCACGAGCTCCTCGATCTCCGGGTTGGCGGCGACGGCGCGGTCGATCTGCCGCTCGAAGCGCTCCATCGCGTCCTCGAGCTCTGAGGCCTCCAGCGCGACCCCGGTGAGCCCCTCGAGCCGCCGCAGCAGCGCGAGCGCGGCCTTGGGGTTGGGCACGGCGGCCACGTAGTGGGGGATCGCCGCCCACAGGCTCGCCGCGGGGATCCCGCGCAGCCGGCACTCCTCGTGCAACACGCCGACGATGCCGGTCGGCCCCTCGTAGCTCGAGCGCTGCATGTCGAGGCGCTGGAGCAGGAGCTCGTCGCTCGCCAGGCCGGTCACCGGCACGGGCTGGGTGTGCGCGACGTCGGCGATCAGCGAGCCCAGGCTCACGCACATCTCGACGCCGAGCGTCTCGGCCGCGTCGATGATCTCGCGGGCGAAGGTGCGCCAGCGCAGGTTGGGCTCAAGCCCGCTGAGCAGCACCAGGTCGTGCTCGGCGCTCGGGCCGGTCTCGGCCACGACGAGGGTGTTCGAGGGCCAGTCGATCCGCCGGGTGAGCCCGTCAACCAGCCGGATGGTCGGCCGGTTCACCTGGAAGTCGTAGAACTCCTCGGGGTCGAGGCGCGCGGCGATCCGAGAATCGAGGCTCGCGGCCACGGCCTCGATCGCAGTGGTCGCGGCGCTGGCAGCATCGTTCCACCCCGCGAACGCACAAACGAGGATCGGTGACCGCAGTCGGGGCGGTTCGCCCTCCCAGTGCATGTGGCTCACGCGGCGAGCCTAGTACACGAGCGGGCGGGCCCGGTCAGTGACGGGCGGCATCGCCGTCCGCTTTCGCGGTCAAGATCGAGGCATGGCGGATGCGATCACGGCGCCGGGCGGTTCGGCGGCGGGCGAGGCCCGGCCGGGGGCGATCGGCACGCTGCGGGCCGGGCAGCGGTTCGAAGGGCGCTACGCCTGCGCGCACAAGGACCGCCTCACCGCCCGCAACGGCTCGCTGTATCTGGCGCTCGAGCTCCGCGACCGCACCGGCGTCCTGCCCGCGCGCGTCTTCCGCGACGTGGACCGCATCGGCCTGCGCTTCGAGGCGGGCGACGCCGTCTGGGTGCGCGGCCGCACCGAGCGCTTCCGCGGCGAGCTCGTCGCCGAGCTGGAGGACGTCCGCCGGCTCGAGCCGGGCTCCTTCGACCCCGCCGAGTTCCTGCCGGCCGCGTACCGCTCGAACGAGGAGCTCGAGGGCTTCCTGGAGCACCTGATCCGCGAGGTGCACGACCCGGGGCTGCGCTCCGTCGTCGAGCGCCTGCTGCTCGACGGGCCGGTGGCGGCCGAGTTCCGCCGGGCGCCGTGCACGCGCGCCGGCCACCACGCGTACCTGGGCGGGCTGCTCGAGCACACGGTCGCGGTCGGCACGCTCGTGCTCGAGGTCTGCCAGCTCCACCCGCGGCTCAACTCCGACCTGTTGATGGCGGCCGCGCTCCTGCACGACGTCGGCAAGACGCGCGAGTTCACCTACGGCGCCGAGTTCGGTCTCACCGAGGAGGGGCAGCTCCTCGGCCACCTGGCGCTCGGCGCGAACCTGATCTCGCCCGTCGCCGAGGGCCTGCCCGCCGAGCAGCGGGTCGCGCTGCTGCACTGCGTGCTCTCCCACCACGGCCCCGAGGCGACCGGCAACCGGCCGCGCGGCTCGGCGAGCGGCTTCGGCTCTCCCGAGGCGCTCGCGCTCTACCGCCTGAACGCGCTGGACGCCTCGGTCAAGGGCGCGCTCGAGCAGGGCCGCCTCTAGGGCGTCAGTCGCGCGCGTCCTCGGGCGTGCGCAGCGCGCGCACGACGAGCTGCGCGGCGATCGCGAGCGCGAGGATCGCGAACCCGACCTCGAGCGCGCGCTCGGGCACCGCGTTGGCGACGATCACGCCCAGCGCGACGCCCGCGACCGAGAGCACGCCGATCACCGCGGCGTCGTCCAGGCGCACGTTGCCGTAGCGGCGCTGCCGCCAGGTGCCCGCGAGCGCGACGATCACGATCGCGAGCAGCGAGGTCGCCTCGGCCCGCACCTGCGGCTCGTCGAGGAAGATCACGAGCGCGGGCACGAACAGGATCCCGCCGCCGACGCCCACGAGGCCGCCGATCATGCCCCCGGCGAAGCCGAAGATCGCGGCGAGGATCAGATCCACCGCGCGCCTCCCCCCGTCGTGCCCGCCCCGCCCGTCACAGCAGCAGCTCCAGCGCCATCGCGACCAGCACCACCGCGAACAGCAGCGAGACCGCCCGCTGCGGGATGCGCTGCTGGACCGCCGTGCCCGCGATCACGCCCAGGGTCGCGGGCACCCCGATCCCGATGCCCTTGACGACGTCGACGTTCCCGTAGAGGCCCTGCCCGAAGGCCGCGAACGCGGCGATGATCACGATGGCCGCGAGGCTGGTCCCGGTCGCGAGCCGCTCGCCGTAGCCGAACCACAGGATCAGGAGCGGGACGATGATCGTGCCGCCGCCAACGCCGAACAGGCCGCTGAACGCACCCGCGGCGGTCCCCACCGCGGCGAGCTTCAGAAACCTTTGGGCGGCCACGACCGCGATACTAGAGCCGCTGTGGCTTCCTCCCGGTCAGTGAGCAGCGACGACGCTGCGCGCCCGGACCCGGGCGCGCTCGCCGCGTACCGGGAGCGC